>JAWWPV010000716.1:0-5177 GCA_033854775.1 Trebonia sp. | reverse complement strand
TGGCCTTGAGCCGGGTGGAGCCGGCGATCGCCTCCGGCCCGGTGTCGGCCACGATGGCGACCCGGGCGAGCGACCGCAGCGGCGAGCCGGGGTTGCAGGTGACGACCGCGGTGAACGCGCCCCGTTCGGCCGAGGCGGTAAGCGCGCCGGCGACGTACGGCGTCCGGCCGCTGGCGCTCAGCCCGATGACGAGGTCGGCGGCGGTGACGCCGGCCGCATCCGCGCCGCCGCGCGCGTCGTCGTCCTCGGCGCCCTCCACCGCACGCTCCATCGCATCGTCGCCGCCGGCCAGGTGCGCGATGACGATGCCCGGCGCCAGGCCGAACGTGGGCACCAGCTCGGTGGCGTCGAGCACCGCGATCCGCCCGGACGACCCGGCACCGAAGTAGTGCACCCGGCCGCCGCGGCGGACCCGCTCCGCCGCCTCGTCCACCACTGCGGCCAGCGTGCCGAGGACGGGCTTGACCGCGGCCGGGACGAGCGCGTCCTCGGCGTGCAGCAACGCGAGCACGGCCGGAGTCGGCTGCAGGTCCATGTCCGTCGTGCGCGGGTTCCGCTGCTCGGTCGGCGGAGTCGCGGAAAGATCTAGAACGGGGTCCGTGCCGTCGGCTGCCGCGCGCGGTCGATCAGGAGAGACGGTCATGACCGTTACAATATGCCAGAGCTGACAAGGAAAGCGTTCATGAATAACAGACCTCCCCCCACGTCCGGCGATGACCTGCCGGAACGCCTCCCCTGGGTGTCCCCAGAGCCGCTGCCCGGGCGCCTGCTGGGTATCGACGCTGGTGGCAGTGCCACGAGAGTAGTCCTCGTCGCTGACGGGCAGGTAACCAGGCGGTTCACCGCCCCCCCGATGAACGCGCAGCTGAGCGGGGATCTCACGGACCGGTTGGCGGAGCTTATCGGGGCCGCCGGCGCCACGGCCGCCGGCATCGGCATGCCGGGCCTGCGCTCGCCGGCCGGTCACGCGAGCCTCGGCGCGGAGCTGACCCGGCGCGCAGGCTGCCCGGTGCGGGTGACATGGGACGGCGAGACGGCGTGGCTGGGCGCGTTCGGCGCCGCGCCGGGGATCGCCGTGTTCGCCGGGACGGGATCGGGCGCCACGGGCTGCGACGGCGAGCGGTGGGCACGGGCAGGCGGGCACGGCTTCCTGCTCGGCGACGAGGGAAGTGCCTACTGGATCGGCCGGGCGGCCGCCAACGCCGCGCTGCGCTGGGAGGACGGAATGGGGGGCTCCGCGGTGCTGCGGGACGCGGTCGTCGAAGCGTCGGGACGCGACCTGGCCAGGCTGATCGAGGACGTGCACGCGCACCCGGCCGAACGCGGCAGGCTCGCCTTGCTCGCTCCGGTCGTGACCGCGCTGGCGGGCGAGGACGAGACCGCGCGGCGGATCGCGCTTGAGGCGGCCGGGCACCTCGCCGAGCTCGCCTCTGCGGTCAGTCGCAGGCTCGGCCCGCTGCCCGTGTGCGGCATGGGCGGGGTGTTCCGTGCCCCGGTGATCTGGGACCGGTTCGCGGAGCTCACCGGGGCCGTACGGCCGCTGGCGCCGCCTGAGGTGGGCGCGGCACTGCTCGCGGGACGCGCCCGTGTCTGGTGAGCCCGTGTCTGGTGAGCCACTGCCTGCTGAGCTGGCCGCCGGGCTGGCCCGGGCCGGCGAGATCGTCGCCGCGGCCGTGCGGGACGGCGGCGTGCCAGGCGCCGTCGCGGCCGTCGGCCGGGGTCCGGTGACGCTGTCCAGCCGGGTGGCCGGGCGGGCGGACACCACGCCCGCGACGGCCCGCCCGATGACCGCGGGGACGCTGTTCGACCTCGCGTCCCTGACCAAGGTCGTGACGACGACGACGGTGCTCGCGCTGGCCGGCGGCGGGCAGCTGGGACTGGACGACCCGGCGGCGCGCTACCTGCCGGAGTTCACCGCCCTGCGCGACGGGCCGGTGACGATCAGGCACCTGCTCGCCCATACGTCTGGGCTGCCGGACACGCGGAAGTTCTACCAGTGGTGCTCAAGCCGGGAGGAGCTGTTGCGCGACCTGTTCGCGACGCCGCTCCAGGCGCCGCCTGGAACCCGGGTCACCTACTCCGACCTCGGTTTCCTCGCCCTCGGCGAGATCGTCGCCGCGATCGCCGGCGAGCCGCTCGACGCCGCGGTCCGCGAGCTGGTGACCGCTCCGCTCGGCATGACGAGCACCGGGTACGCCCCACTCGCCGACACCAACAGGGCCGCCGCGCCGGACCAGTTCGCCGCCACCGAACGCCGCGCGGACGGCACGCCCTGGAACGGCGTCGTGCACGACGAGAACGCCCGGCTGATGGGCGGCGTCGCCGGGCACGCCGGCCTGTTCTCTGTCGCGGCCGACCTCGCGGCGTTCTGCTCGTGGTGGGTCGGCGGCGCCGGCGTCCCGGTGCCGGCCACGCTGCGCCGGGAAGCCGAGTCCGGCCAGACCGCCGGCCTCGGCGGCAGCCGCGGTCTTGGCTGGGTACGCGGCGGAGACCGCTTCGACATCCTTGGCGGTTCCTGGCCCGCCTCCGCCGTATCGCACACCGGCTTCACCGGCACCAGCCTCGCGCTCGACTCCCCGAGCGGTGCCTGGGCGGTGCTGCTGACCAACTCCGTGCACTTCGGCCGCGACGCGACCGCCGTCAAGGCCCTCCGCCGTGACTTCCACGCCGCGGTCGCGGCCGCCTGCTTCCGGTAACCCGGTGCCTCCTTCCTGGGCAGGGGCGGTTCTCACGACGGCGATCCGGAGCACGTGTCCACGGGGCTCGCGGCCGCGGGCACGGAGGTCACCCCGGGCGGCAGCGCGCCGTGGACGGCGTAGTAGGCGAGGTCGGTCACCCGCTGCTGGGCCAGCGACGGAGTGGCGGCCGCCGCGTTCTCGAAGGCGCCCGCGCCGGGCAGCGTGTCCCACGGCCCGGTCACGTCGTAGAACGGGGTCGAGCCGGGGATGTCGACGGACGGGTTGGCCCAGCCGCACGCGTTGTAGTACAGCGCGTCCGTGGCGGCCAGGCCGGCGGAGATCACCAGGTAACCGCCGCTGAGCGCGTCGTCCCACGCGGTGGCGAAGGACGTGGTGACCTCGCCCTCAGGAAGGCCCGCGGCCCCGGCGGCGGTGAGCGCGGCAGCGTCGTCGGCCGGCGTCGCCACGTACAGCACTACCCGGTCAGGGAACGTGGACGGACTGCCCGGCAGGGCCTGCGTGGTCCAGGCCCCGGACGGCGCGCCGGTGGTGCTGTCCTCGGTCAGGGCGCCGGCCGCGCCCGAGAGGAACAGCTGCATCGGCTGGTAGGCCACCGGGTAGGCGCTCACTGCGGTGATCGCGTGGCCTGTGCCCGGCAGCCCGGTACCTGGCAGCCCGGTACCTGGCAGCAGGGTCGTCCGCCAGCCCGTGCCGTCGTCGAACGTGACGCCGGGCGCGCCGGAGGCGGTGAGGTAGAACGCCTCCGTGCCGAGCGGCTCGGCGGGACCGGACGGGGTGAGCGAGCCGGGCGGCTGGGGGAAGGAGCCGAGCGGACCGGACACCGCGGACGGCAGCAGGTAGGTGGTCGCCGCGAGGCGGCTGCCTGGTACCGGCGAGCCGGGCAGGCCCGTGACGTGCCACGCTCCCGTCCTCGTCCCGCTGGTCTCGGCCGCCTCGGCCAGGCCTGCGCCTTTCGCGTCGACGTAGACGACGGCCGCCTGCCCGCCTTGTGTGGTGAGGGCGGCCAGCGGGCCGCCGGCCGTGGTCCTGGCCCCGGTCCCCCGGCTCGACCAGGTGCCGCCGACGGCCGACGCCGCCCTGATCGTGCCGGCCGGGCCGACGCCGAACAGCACCGGCCCGCCGGCTGTGTCGGCCAGGGCCAGCGACGCGGGGCTGAGCGCGGGGCTGTCCGGCAGCGGCGTGCTGGTCGTCCAGGTGCCGGACTGCTCGCTCGACTCGGCCAACTGACCCGCGGCAGCCACGTAGAACACCGCCGGCCCGGCGGCCGTCGTGGTCGCCACGATGTTGCTGTTATCAGCAGGCTGGCCGGGCAGGTCCTGCGTCACCCAGCCGGAAGCGCCGAGGTAGGTCTGCGCGAGCGACCCGTCCGCGGCACGGAAGTAAGCGTGCGGCGTCGTCGCGTCCCCCGCCGCCGGGTCCGGGTAGCTGAGCGCGGTGATCCCGCCGGACGCGGTGAAGGGGGACGGGGAGGCGGACGGGTGGCCCGGCACGGCGACTTGCAGCCAGCTGGCGCCATCCCAGGTGTCCGCCGCCAGCCCGCCCGCCGAACGGACGAACATGTACTCGTCAACCGGCGTCGTCGCCCACCACACGGCAGTGGAGGGCACCGCCGCGGCCGCGGACGAGGCGCCGAGGACCGTGACGCTCCGGGTGAGCGTGGTGATCGTGCCGAAGCTGGAGGTCACGGTGACCGATGCGGTGTAAGTGCCGGCTTCCGAGTACACGTGGGTAACGTCCGGGCCGGTGCTGTTCGACGTGCGGCCGTCGCCGAAGGTCCAGTAGTACGCGCTGATCGAGCCGCCCTGCTCCGAGCCCCGCGCGCGGAACAGGCTGTCCGCTCCCGTGACCGCCGTGCGCGGCCCCGACATCGTCGCCGCGGGCACGGCCTGCTGCGCGGCGGTGGGCGGGGTCACGATGAACCACTCCTCGCCTGGTCCCCAGTTGGCCGCCGCCCAGCTGGTCAGGCTGATTTCCGTGTCGTACTCGACGTGAATGTTGGTGCTGCCAAGGAAGTCGCCGTTGACCATGTTGATGGTCCCGTCGGGATTGACCGACGTGACGATGCCGACGTGGTCGGCGTAAACCCCGGCCAGGCTGGGCTCGGAGAAGACGATCGAGTCGCCGACCGCGGGGGTGCCGGTGTCGGCCGCCGGCGTCTGTCCCTGCTGCCCGGCCCAGTCGTAGAAGGAGACAGAGCCGGCATTGAGCGTGTTCATGTCCGCAGTGACGCCGGCCTGTTCCCACACCCACTTGTTGAAGTCCGAACACCAGGTTTCGTTCTCGTTCCGCACGCCGAACGTGGTGTCGGAGCCGCAGCCGCCGGCGTTGCCGGAGAACCCGGCCGTCAGCGTGCTGTACGGGTTGCAGTCCGTGGCGAAACTGGCCGACACCGGGGTGTCGCCGGTCCCGACCTGACTGAGCGCGATGCTCGCGATCGCCTGGTCCAGGTCAGCGGGCGTTGCCCGCTGACCTGGGGCC
>JAWWPV010000715.1:0-5148 GCA_033854775.1 Trebonia sp. | reverse complement strand
GAGCACCCAAGGCGCCCAAGGGGACCCGTCGCACGGCTCGGCGTCGCTCGCGGTCGAGGACCTGGTGGCGGGTTACGGCGAGGTTCTGGCGCTGGACAAGGTGACGATCACGGCGGATGCGGCGACTATCACGGCGGTGCTCGGTGCCAACGGCGCGGGCAAGACCACGCTGCTCCGGGCGATCAGCGGCATGGTGCGACCCCGTAGCGGGCGGGTCCTGCTCGACGGCGCCGACCGGGCCGGGCGTGGCCCCGAGGACATGGCCAGAGCGGGAATCGCGCACGTTCCTGAGGGACAGGGCGTCATCGCGGAACTCACCGTGGAAGAGAACCTGCGGATCGGCATGATGTCCTGGCCAGGCATCGCCTGGCGGCGAGCGGAGCGGGCCGCCGCGCTGGCCGAAGCATACGAGCGCTTCAGCGTGCTCGCGGACCGACGCCGCCGGCTGGCCGCCACCTTGTCCGGCGGTGAGCGGCAGATGCTCGTGATAGCGCGCGCGCTGGTGGCCCGCCCGCGCGTGCTGCTGCTCGATGAGCCGTCGCTCGGCCTTGCGCCCAGGGTCATGACGCAGGTCATGGACATGGTGGTGCGCCTGTCCCGGGAGAACGGCATCACCATCGTGCTCGTCGAGCAGAACGCGCGGGCGGCGCTCGCGATCGCGGACCGGGGAGTGGTGCTCAACCTCGGCCGCGTCGTCGCCGCGGCCGAGGCCCGTGCGCTGGCCGCCGACGTCGCGCTACGCCATCACTACCTCGGGTTCTAGCCGCACCGGCTTGACCCAAGCAGGGAGGAGGAAGCGAGTGGTCGAGTTCTTGCAGTTCACGCTCAGCGGGATCAGCTTCGGGATGATCTACGCCGCGATAGCGCTGTCTCTGGTGCTGATCTGGCGGGGCACCCGGCTGCTGAACTTCGCGCAGGGCGGGATGGCGATGTTCACCACCTACATCGCGCTGGAGGTTATCCGCCACACGGGCTCCTACTGGGCCGGATTCGCGGTCGCGCTTGCCGCCGGAGTGGTGCTTGGCGCCGCGGCCGAGCTGGCCGTTATCCGGCCCACCCTGGGCAAGCCGGAGCTCAACGCGGTGATCGTCACCATCGGCCTGCTCGTCCTCCTCGAGGGCCTGGCCGGCATCCTGTACGGCGGCCAGTACCGGTCGTTCCCCGCGGCATTCTCTGTCATCGGGCTAAAAGCCGGGTCAACGCCGCTTGGCGTGTCGCGCTCCGACGTGTTCGTCGCGGTGGCGGTGCTGGCCGCCGCGCTGCTGCTGGCCGTCGGGTTCAGGTACACCAGTGCGGGACTCCGCATGCGGGCCGCGGCGTTCAACGCAGAAGTCGCGCGCCTGTCGGGCATCCGGGTGGCACGCGTGATTACCGTGGGCTGGGCGCTGGCCGGCCTGCTCGGGGCCCTCGCGGGCGTGCTCGTCTCGCCGTCAACGTTCCTCTACCCCAACAGCATGGACTCGATCTTCGTGCTCGGCTTCACCGCGGCGGTGATCGGCGGCCTCGACAGCCCCACGGGTGCGGTCGTCGGCGGGCTGCTACTCGGCGTCGCGCTCAGCTACGCGGGCGGCTACCTGGGCTCCCAGGGCTCGGACCTGACCGCGCTGGTGGCCCTGGGCATCCTCGTCGTGGTGCTGATGTTCCGGCCAGACGGGATATTCGCTGGCGCCCGGATGCGCCGGGTATGAGCACGCAGTCAACGCCACGGGTGCTCGGCGCCGCCCTCGCGACGGCCGTGGTGGTCGCATTCCTGTCGATCAAGCTGAACGCGTTCAGGGACTACCAGATCGCCGAGGTCGCCATCGAGGTGACGGCCGTCGCCGGGCTCACGGTGCTGACCGGGCTGAGCGGCCAGATCTCGCTCGGCAACGGGGCGTTCATGGCCATCGGCGCCTACACGACCGCGCTGCTGCTGCTCCATCTCACCTGGCTGCCATTCATCGCCGCGCTCGTGGCCGCCGCCGCGGCCACTGCTGTCGCCGGGGCGGTGGTGGGAGTGGCCGCGGCCAGGCTGCGCGGCCCGTACCTCGCCGGCGCCACGCTCCTGCTGAGCGTCGCGCTCCCTTCGGTCGCGTACGCCTACCCGGGGACCTTCGGCGGCGACCAGGGCCTGAATGTCGTCTTCACCACGCCCGGCTTCCTCGGCGTGAACTTCCCGCTGACCAGGTGGCAGGCGTGGGTCTGCTCGGCCGTGGCGCTGGTCACCCTGGTACTTCTGGCGAACCTGAGCCGCAGCAGGGTCGGCCGCAACTGGCGCGCTGTGCGCGATGACGAGGTGGCCGCCGCGCTGGCCGGCGTGAACGTGGCCAGGGCGCGCGTGCTCGCCTTTGTCGTGAGCGCCACCTGCGCCGGGATGGCCGGCGCGCTGCTGGCCATCGTCACCGAACTGGTCGCGCCGGGTGCCTTCACGATCACTCTCTCGATCGCGCTGCTGACCGCAGCGGTGATCGGCGGCCTTGGCACGCTGCCCGGGGCGGTCTGGGGAAGCCTGGTGATCGTCCTTGTGCCGACGTATGCCACCGACGTGGCCACCAGCCATGGCCTGAATACTTCCGTCGCGTCCAACATCCCGGTCGCGGCCTACGGCGTAGTGCTCATCCTCGTCATGCTCGTCTTCCCGCAGGGAATCCAGGGCGGAGTGCGATGGCTTCTCGGCCTCGCCGGTATCTCCGCTGCCCCCACCAGGCGCGAGGCATCCGTGCCGGATGTCACGCCTCCGGCTGGCAAGGGGCCGGCCAGCCAGCACGAGGCTCTGCTAGCCCGGGGGATCGACCCTCCGGAATCCCACGAGAAAGAAGGCACTCAATGAAGAGATCACATCGGCTTCGCGTGCCAGCCATTGCTGCCGTGTCGGTAGCCGCGCTCACCGTCGCCGCCTGTAGCTCTGGCTCTAGTAGCCCTGGCGCTAGCCCGGGCGCGAGCAGCGGCTCAACCGCGGCCCTGACCGCATCCGCGCCCGGCATCACGGCGACCACGATTACCATCGGCAGCCACCAGCCGCTCACCGGGCCCGCCGCGCCCGGCTACAGCGAGATCGCTCCCGCGTCGGCCGCGTACTTCGCGTACGTCAACGCGCACGGCGGAGTCGACGGCCGCAAGATCGTGTACAAGTACCTCGACGACGGCTACAACCCGACGACCACGGCTCAGGTCGTGCGCCAGCTGGTGCTCCAGGACAACGTGTACGCGATATTCAACGGCCTCGGCACCCCCACCCACCTGGCCGTGCTGAGCTACCTCAACTCACAGAAGGTCCCCGATGTGTTCGTCGCTTCCGGGTGCGACTGCTGGGATGCGCCGACGACGGCCCCCGAGACGTTCGGCTGGCAGCTTGACTACATACGCGAGGGGAAGATCCTCGGGCAGTACGTGGCCAAGCACTTCCCCGGCAAGAAAATCGGCTACTTCTACCAGGACGACGAGTTCGGCATGGACGGCGTCAAGGGCCTCGACTACGCGATCCCGAAGTCGATGGTGGTCAGCAGGCAAAGCTACGTCACGACCAACGTCAACGTGGCGCCGCAGGTCGCGGCCCTGCGCGCGTCCGGCGCCCAGGTAGTCGTCTCGTTCTCCATTCCCGCGTTCACCGCGCTGCTGAAGCTGACCAGCCTCAAGCTCGGCTTCAGCCCGACGCTCGTGGTCAGCAACGTCGGCTCCGACCCGATCACCCTGTCGGGGCTGCTCGAGTCGTTCGCGAAGCAGGGCGGCGCGACCGTCAACGGGAACGCGCTCACCGCCGGGATAATCTCCGACGGCTACGCGCCGTCGGTCGGTGACACGAGCAACAGCTGGACCGCGCTGTTCAAGAAGGTTCACGACCAGTACGACGCGAAAGCACCATTCGACGGCAACGTCGCCTACGGCATGGGTGCCGCGTACACGTTCGTGCAGGCGATGCTCAAGGCGGGCAGGAACCCGACCCGCGCCGACCTGGTGTCCGCGATCAACGGCGGGCTCCCGCAGGGTGACTTCGTCGCCCCGCCCGCTTATTCCGCGACCGACCACGACGGTGCCACCGGCGCCTATATCGGTATCATCAACAACGGTGTCCTGACACAGCAGGGACCGGTCCTCGTCACGGACACCACCGCGGCCGGCGCGATTACCACCTATACCGGAACTGAGGTTCAGGCACCGGCCAGCGGTATCCCCGCCCCCTGACCCTGGACAGCGAACGCAGCATGACAACAGACGAGCGGCCGCCGGCAGAGCGCTTGCTGGCGGCCGCGGAGGAACTCTTCGGCCAGCGCAGTTACGGCCGGACAACGGTCGCGGACATTTGCGCGAGGGCCGGGATGGCGACCGGCAGCTTCTACGCCCACTTCGGGTCCAAGGAGGAAATCTTCGCCGCCGTGGTCCGGGCGATCAACGCGGACCTGAGGATGGCAATGAAGACGGCCCTGGCGCAAGCCCACGGTGGCCAGCGCACGCGGGAACGCGAGTGCTTCCGCGTGTACTTCGAGATGATGTCGAAGCGCCCCTGGATGGACCGGATCGTGCGCGAGTCGGAATTTGTCGCACCCGCCGTGTTCCGTGAGTATTACGAGCACCTGGCCCGGGGCTACGCGCGGGGCGTGCGCGTAGCCCAGCTCGCCGGCGAGGTAGACGCCCGCTACGACCCGGAGGTCATCGCGTACGCCTACACGGGTATCGGCAACTTCATCGGCATGCGCTGGGCCGACTGGACCGCGGGCGGGCAAGTACCTGAGGACGTACTGGACGACATGCTGGAACTCCTCGGCCGCGGGCTCGCCCCGCCCGCCGGCCCCAGCTCCAGCCCTGGCTCGGGCCCTGGCGCGGCGAGCCCCTAGGAGAGCAGCGCTGGCAGTGCGGCCACCGCCGCTGCCCAGTCCGCGGAAGCGGGATCGATCAGCGTGAAGTGGTCGCCGTGGGTCTCCGTCAGCGTGGCCTGCCCGCCGGCGGCCGTCGCGGCGGCGACGTAGCGCTCGCTGTAGGAGTAGGGCACGTTCCTGTCGCCGCGGGAGTGCAGGCAGAGCACCGGGACACCGAGCGGCACCGCGGCGATCGGGTCGGCGAGGCGGTACTGCCCCGGCAGCTCGCCGGGGCCGCCGCCCATCAGGTCCAGCGCCGCCCCGTCCCCGCCCCGTTCCCGCGCGCAGTCGGCGAGCGCGAGCACGCCGGCCTGGG
>JAWWPV010000714.1:0-4559 GCA_033854775.1 Trebonia sp. | reverse complement strand
GCGCGACCAGGCCGGGAACCGCCCCGGTCGACGTGTGCCTGGCCAGCGCCGCGTCAAGCGCCGCCAGCCCCGCATCCGTGAATCCGCCAGTGCCCATGTCCGGCTCCCGCCGCTCGATCCGCTTGTCCGTATGATGACGTGTCGGTGCCCGACGATTCATCGGCGCCGCACGGGGGAAACTTCAGTGGATGACTGCCGTCGACGACTACGCCAGGAACAACGAGGCGTACGCGCTAACCCACGTCGGCGGGCTGCCCGCGCCGCCGGCCAGGCACGTCGCGGTCGTCGCCTGCATGGACTCGCGGCTGCGGATCTTCGCCATGCTTGGCCTGCGCGACGGCGAGGCGCACGTCATCAGGAACGCCGGCGGCGTGATCACCGACGACGCGGTGCGCTCGCTGGCGATCAGCCAGCGGCTGCTCGGCACCCGCGAGATCATGCTCATCCACCACACCGACTGCGGCATGCAGAAGACCACGGAAGAGGAGTTCAAGGCCGCGATCGAGGCGGAGACGGGGATCAGGCCGCACTGGGCGGTGGAGTCGTTCAGCGACGCCGAGCAGGACGTCCGCCAGTCGATCGGCCGGCTCAAGGCGAGCCCGTTCATCCCGCACAAGGACGCCATCAGGGGCTTCGTTTTCGACGTGGACACGGGCAAGCTCAACGAGGTGTTCTAACCTCTGTTTATGCGACCGACCCTGTATGAGTTCGCGGGCGGGGAGAAGGCGTTCGAGCCATTCGCGGTGGCGCTGCACGCGCGCTGTCTCGCCGACCCGGAACTGAACCACCCGTTCTCGCACCCCGGCCAGCACCCGGAGCATAACCCGCGGGTCGCCGCCTACCTGGCCGAGGCCTTCGGCGGCCCGGCCAGGTACTCGGCGGAATGCGCCGACCAGGCCCACGTGGTGTGGCTGCACGCCGGCAACGGGGACATGGCCGACCTGGGCAGGCGCTTCGCCGACTGCTTCATGCTGGCCGCCGACGACGCGGGCTGGCCCGATGACCCGGAGTTCCGGTCGGTGCTCCGCGCCTACATCGACTGGGCCGTGGGCGCCGTGGCCTTGTCACACCCCGATGACACCGATATCCCCGCGGGCCTGCCGCTCCCGCACTGGTCATGGGACGGGCTCCAGCGGTAGCCGCGAGACGGGGGAACATCCCGCTTCCCGCGGACGGTCGTGCATGATGGAGCCATGGACACGCCGCCGCGCCTGACGCCGTTGCTCGAGCAGTTCGACTGGGGCTGCCTCCGGCTGCTCAACCGGATGACCGGCCCGGAAGTCGACAGCGGCAACGGCTCGCCGATCCCAGCGTCGCTGATGACCGACGAAGAGTATTTCTGGGCGCCGGTCCCCGGCAGCTGGTCGGTCCGGCGGCGCACCGAGGGGCCGGGCCCGCGCGCGACATGGCTGGTCGGCGCGGGGGATTGGGGCCGCGACGGGTACCGCGACAAGGAGCCCTACCCGCCGCCGTTCACCACGATCGCCTGGCGGCTCAGCCACCTCACCGAGATGCTGGCGATGCGCGCCGACTACTCGACGGGAAGCCGGTCCATGACCAAGGACACCTACGTGGTGAGCGGGGACGCCGCTAGCGCGGTCGCCGCGCTCACCAAGGCCGTCGAGGAGTGGCGCGGCACGCTGCAGCACTGCGATGACGCCGCCCTCGACACCGTCGGCTACAGCACCTACCCCTACGGCAGCGATGCCGAGGAGATGTTCATCGACATCGTGTGGTGGGTCAACCAGGAGGTCCTGCACCACGGGGCCGAGATCGCCCTGCTCCGCGACCTCTACCGAGACTACGACCGCGGCCGCGCCAAGCACGGCTGGATCCGCTAGGACGCGGTCTTCGCGGCCTTCGCCGTCTTCGCGGCCCTCGCGCCCGAGCTCCTGGTGCCCGTGCTCCTGGTCGCGGCGGCCCTCCTCGTGGCGGGAGGGCGGGGCTTCTCGCGGGCGTACATGAGCGCCTGCTTGCCGTCGCCCGGGCTGCGCCGCTCGATCTCGAACAGCGTGGTCGCCATGATCAGGTCGCTTAGCTTGCCGTAGCCGTAGCTGCGGGAGTCGAAGTCGGGCCGCTGGTTGGTGAGGATGTTGCCGACCGCCGCGAGCGGCGCCCAGCCGTCATCGTCGGACGCCGCCTCGACCGCGTTGCGGAGCAGGCTCACGAGGGCGGTGTCGTTCTTGAGCTGCGCCGCCGTCGCCTGCTTGCGCTGGGCCGGCTTGACCCCCGCGGCACCGCCGCTCACCGGCTCCTCCTCGGTGAACCGGAGGTTCTCGACGTAGATGAACTTGTCGCACGCCGCGACGAACGGCTTGGGCGTCTTGCGCTCGCCGAACCCGTAGACCGTCATGCCCGACTCGCGCAGCCGCGCGGCGAGCCGGGTGAAGTCGCTGTCGCTCGACACGATGCAGAACCCGTCGAACCGCCCCGAGTACAGCAGGTCCATGGCGTCGATCACCATGGCCGCGTCGGTCGCGTTCTTGCCCGTGGTGTAGGCGAACTGCTGGATCGGCTGGATCGACTGGGCGAGGAGCTGGTCCTTCCAGCCCCGCAGGTTCGGCGCGGTCCAGTCGCCGTAGGCGCGCTTGACGTGCGCGGTACCGTACTTGGCGACCTCCGCGAGCAGCCCCTCGGTGATGGACGACTGCGCGTTGTCCGCGTCAATGAGCACCGCGAGCCTGGCGGTGTTCTCCGTGGCCATGCTGTTACGCTAGCCGGCCCGGTGACAACGTGCGGCGCGGGATTCGAGGTAGCGCCGTTCTGGCAGGCTGGTGGTGCGCCGCGCGGCCAGCAGGTAGCTGGCGCGGGCCGCGTCGTGCTCGCCGGCCATTTCCAGCAGGTGGCCCCGCACGGCCGCGAGGCGATGGTACCCGGCCATGCGCTCGTCCCCGTCCAGGCTGCTGAGCAGGTCAAGGCCGGTCAGGGGGCCGTCCACCATGGCGGCGGCCACGGCAAGGTTGAGCCGCACTACGGGCGATGGCTTGACCCGTTCGAGCAGCCGGTACAGCGCCAGGATCTGCGGCCAGTCGGTGTCGGCCGCTCGCGCGGCCTCATCGTGGACGGCCGCGATCGCGGCCTCTAGCTGGTAAGGCCCGATCGGCGCGGTAGCGAGCGCGCGCGTGATCAGCTCGGTGCCTTCCCTGATCGCGGCCGCGTCCCACCGGTCCCTGTCTTGTTCGGCGAGCGGGATCAGGGCGCCGTCTGGGCGGGTGCGCGCCGCCCGCCGCGCGTCGGTGAGCAGCATGAGCGCGAGCAGCCCGGTTACCTCGCCGTCGTCGGGCAGCAGCGTGTGCACGGCCCGGGTAAGCCGGATCGCCTCGCCGGTCAGCTCACTGTCGCCGAGGCCCGGCCCTGAGCTGGAGGTATAGCCCTCATTGAAGATGAGGTACAGCACATGCAGGACAGCGCCCAGCGCTTCGCCCGGCTGCCGCGACTTCAGGCTCCGGCCGGCCCCGCTGGCCTTGAGGCGCTGTTTGGCCCGGGTAATGCGCTGGCCCATCGTGGCCTCCGGCACGAGGAACGCGCGGGCGACCTGGGCGGTGGTCAAACCGCCCACGGCCCGTAGCGTGAGCGCTACCTGCGAGGTCTCCGTCAGGGCCGGATGGCAGCACAGGAACAGCAGGCTAAGCGTGTCATCGCGGGCACTGGCGTCCTCGTGATCGGCGGCCGGCGCGACGGCGGGCATTTCGTGCGCGGCGGCCTTCTCCCGGTTGCGCCGCGCGTCGTCGCTGCGCCACTGGTCGATCAGCCGCCGGGCGGCCACGCTGACGAGCCAGCCTCTGGGATTGGCGGGAATGCCGTCGGCGGCCCACTGAACGCTCCCGGCCAGGAGCGCCTCCTGCACGGCGTCCTCGCATTCCTCGAAGCCGCCGTAACGGCGGATGAGCGTGCCGAGGACCTGCGGCGCCAGCTGGCGGAGCAGGTCCTCGGCGGTACCTGGCGCGGTCAGACGTCGGCCCCGGAGTCGTACATGACCGGCCGGACCTCCATCGCGAAGTACCGGGCGTCCGGCCAGCGGGCGGCGATCTCGACGGCACGCTCCGGGGTCTCGCAGTCGATGGCGAGATAGCCGGCGAACTGTTCCTTCGCTTCCGCGAACGGGCCATCGGTGGTCGTGATCCCGCCGTTCCTTACCCGCACGGTCTTGCTCTGGGACTGGTCCGCGAGCGCCATGCTGCCGAGCAGTTCGCCCGATTCCCTGAGCTCGTTCATGATCGCGTCGACGTCGGCGAAGATCGCCTGGCGCTCCTCTTCCGGCAGGCCCTCGTAGGCGGACTGGTTGTTGTGGATCAGCAGCATGTACTTCATGTCACGCTCTCCTCGTCCCGGCGCCCCGGCTGGGCTCCGCTGCCAAGGAGTCGGAGCCGAGCTCACGTTTTCGACGTCCGGAGGTCGAAATCCCGCCCGCGGCAACGACCCTCGCCATGCGGTGAGTCTAGAGACAGCAAAACCGTTATCCCGAACGTAAGCGGCTTACTCCCCCCGGTTCAACGTTGTGCCCGGTCGATGAGCGCCTGGACGCCGTCGAGGATCAGGTCCACGCCGGCCAGGAACTC
>JAWWPV010000713.1:0-5620 GCA_033854775.1 Trebonia sp. | reverse complement strand
GGGCCCCTAGGGCCACTACCGAAGTGGCCCTAGGGGCCCGAGGCGCGGCTCTAGTGGCCCGAGGGGCCCGTGGACCGGTGCTGTATTGGCCCGATGACCCCGAGGGCGCTGAGCGCTTAGCCGAGTGGCGCACGGTTCAGGCCCGGTCCAGGCGGGTGAGTCGGCACCCGCCCATCGCTGCCGGAAATTTCCGGAAATTTCGGGCGCAAGCCGAAAAACAATCGGTGAAAAGGCCCGACACGCCAGGCAATATTCGGCAAGGTTATTGTGTACGCGCGCGTGATCGCCTAATTTCGGGCTGGTCAGGGGTCGTGGCCCAGGCGCAACAAGTAGCCACAAGCGCGGCCTCCCGTGGGGGAACGCAGGAGTGAATAATGAACAAGCGTGATCTGATCGACGCACTCTCAGGTCGCCTGGGGGACAAGAAGTCCGCGACCGAGGCGCTGAACGCGGTCCTTGAGACCATTCAGTCAGCAGTGGCCGACGGAGACAAGGTCGCCATCACCGGCTTCGGCGTCTTCGAGAAGAGCGACCGCCCGGCTCGCACGGCGCGAAACCCCGCAACCGGCGCCGAGATTCACGTGGCCGCCCAGTCGGTGCCCAAGTTCCGTCCGGGTGCCGACTTCAAGGCCCTGGTCAACGGCGGCAAGGCGGAGGCGGCGGCACCGGCCAAGCCGGCCGCCAGGACGAGCAAGAAGAAGTAACGCAGGCGCGCGGAAGCCGGGCGATAACCCGGGCGCGGGCGCTGCGGCCGTAACGCACGGCGGCACGGGGATTCTCCGTTGCCGCCGTGCGTTACCGCACGCCCGCCAGCGGCGCCTGAGCCCGCCGGGAGGCGGTTTACCGCTTCGCCAGCGCGGTCGTGATGATCCTGTCGATCAGCTGCGGCAGGGCGATCCCGGAGGCCGCCCACATCATCGGGAACCCCGATGTCGGCGTCATCCCTGGCATGGTGTTGATCTCGTTCACCATGACTTCCCCTGCGCTGGTGTAGAAGAAGTCCACCCGCGCGAGACCCTCGCAGTCGATCGCGTCGAACGCCGCGCACGCGAGCGTGCGCACCCGCTCGGTGGCAGCCAGCGGAATCGGGGCGGGGATCTCCATCCGCGACTCCTCGGCCAGGTACTTCGCCTCGAAGTCGTACCAGGTCGCGTGCGGGTCGACCACGATCATGCCAGGCACGGAAGCCTCGGGAGAACCGCCGTCAAGCCCCTCAAGCACGGCGCACTCGACCTCGGCGCCGTCGATCGCGGCCTCGGCGAGCACCTTCTTGTCGTACCGCCGCGCTTCCTCGATGGCCGCCTCGAGCGAGTCAGGCCCGGAAACGCGCGACGTACCGATCGACGACCCGCCCCTGGCCGGCTTGACGAACACCGGCCAGCCAAGCTCCGCGACCTCATCGAGCACCCGCTTGCGCTCAAGCGAGGAACTTGAACCCCAGGCACGGTCCCGCACCACCACGTACGGCCCGATCGGCAGCCCGCGCGCCGCGAACAAGAGCTTCATGTACTCCTTGTCCATGCCCGTGGCACTGGCGAGCACCCCCGCGCCCGCGTACCTGATCCCGGCCATCTCGAGCAGCCCCTGGATCGTCCCGTCCTCGCCGAAGGCCCCGTGCAGCAGCGGCAGCACGACGTCGACCTCGCCGAGCTCGGGCGGCACCGAAGAGGGCCCGCTGAACACAAGGGCACCGCCGCCGGGCCCGGCCGCGGGCGTCACCGACACGCCTGGTGTCGCGACCGCGTCCACCGACGGCACGGACCCGGGAGAAAGCGCGAGCCGCCCGGGATCCCCCGAGGTCAGCACCCAGCGCCCGTCCCGTGCGATGCCGACAGGCACCACGTCGTAGCGGTCCCGGTCGATGGCACCGAGCACGAGCCCCGCGCTCGCGCACGACACCGCGTGCTCAGCGCTGCGCCCACCGAACACCACGGCGACCCGGACCTTGCGCGCCCCAGCCATGCACCACCTCCGCTGCTCCAGTCAACCCGAAGATGGTAGCCCCTGACCAGCAAAAAATTGATTGCCTCGGCGTTAAGACGGATTTCTTCCCGCGGGATGACCCTCCGTATACCCGATGTCCAGTCTTGCCCGCCCCGCGGCAAAAACCGCTACCAAGGTACCGAACGGGTTCGTGCTCCGCCTCCCGGCTCACCCGTCTCCGTTGGGGCTGTGGCGGTTGAGCACCTGAAGGGCCACGAAGGCGTCACTGATCAGGTCTTCCGAGTCTTCCAGGCCGATGGAGAAGCGGACCGCGCCCGGGTCGATGCCCGCGGCGGCGAGGGCCCGGTCATCGAGCTGGCGGTGCGTGGTCGACGCCACGTGCGAGACGACCGTGTGCGTGCCGCCGAGCGAGGACGCCGCGGCGGCGAGCCGCAGCCCGCTCGCGAACGCGAGCCCGGCCTCCCGGCCCCCGAACGGCGTGACGGTGACGATCGCGCCGAACCTGACACCTTCCGGCCCGGCGTCGAAGATGCGCCGCGCCAGCTCGTGGCCCCGGTGCGTCGGCAGCCCCGGGTAGTCCACGTACGCGACCGCCGGGTGCTTGGCGAGCGTGGCGGCGAACACCGAGGCGGTGGCGGACTGCCGGCGCACCCGGACGGGCAGCGTCTCAAGTCCGCGGCGGAGCAGGAAGGCGTCGTCGGGTGACAGCGAGCCGCCGGTGTCGATCCGCGTCGCGCGGATCTGGCCGATGAGTTCCAGTGCGCCGGTGACGACGCCGCCGGTGACATCGGAATGACCGCCGATGTACTTGGTCGCGGAGTGCACGACGAGGTCGGCGCCGTGCTCGAGCGGCCGGCAGATCACCGGCGGTGCGAGCGTCGAGTCGATGACGAGCATCGCGCCGCGCTCGTGCGCGATCTCGGCGAGCTGGCGGAGGTCGGCCACCGCGGTCGTCGGGTTGGCGATCGTCTCGGCGTAGATGATGCGCGTCGCGGGCCGCATGGCCGCGCGCACTGCGTCGAGGTCGGTGATGTCCACGAAGTCCGTCTCGACCCCGAACCTGGTCAGGACGTTGCGCAGCAGGCTGTACGTGCCGCCGTAGACCGCGGCGGACGCCACCACGTGCGCGCCTGCCCTGGCGAACGCCAGGAACACGCCGGAGATGGCCGCCATGCCCGACGCGAACGCCTGCGCCGCGGGCCAGCGCGAAAGGTTGGCACCTTCAAGTGCCGCGACCGCACGGGCGAACGCGTCGACCGTCGGGTTGTCGATCCGGCTGTAGCTGTACCCGGGTACCTGGTCGTTGAGAACGGCCGCGTACTCCTGCGCGGAGGAAAACGCCCACGCCGCGGTCCGGTAGACGGGCGTGCCGAGCGGCCGCTGGGCGGTCTCTGGCGGCGGCGGCAGGTGGACCGCCCTGGTGTTCTCGCCGAGCTGCCTTCGAGCAATCTCCACTAATAAGGCTCCATCGAGGTCAAGCCCATCCCCCCTGGTAGGGACATTAGCGGACAGCCAGGGGTACGGGGGCGTCCACCCGGGAGATAACTGCCTGGGCTGTCGGGCCGGGTCACTCGGTGCCGTACCACTCCGGTTTGGCCGAACGGGCCATGAGCACCGTCGCCGCGTCGCCGACCGACAGCCGGCCCGTGATCACCGCGCCGACCACTTGGGTGATCGGCATCTCCACGCCGTACTTCCTGGCCAGTTCGAGTACGGGCGCGTAGGAGGTCACGCCTTCCGCGGTCTGGGTGGTCAGCTCCTTGGCCTGCGCGACGTTCATGCCCCGGCCAAGGTACTCGCCGAATCGCCGGTTCCGCGACAGCGGCGACGAGCAGGTCGCCACCAGGTCGCCCATCCCGGCGAGCCCGGCAAACGTCCGCGGGTCGGCGCCCATCACCTCACCCAGCCTGGCCATCTCGGCGAGCCCGCGGGTGATCAGCATCGCCTTGGTGTTGTCGCCGAGGCCGAGCGCGACCCCGATGCCGACCGCGAGCGCGATGACGTTCTTGACCACCCCGCCGAGCTCGCACCCGACCACGTCGGTGTTCCAGTAGGCCCGGAAGTACTCGGTGTGGCACGCCCGCTGCAGCAACTGGGCGGACAACTCGTCGGAGCTGGCGACCACGGAGGCGGCGAACTGCCGCTCGGCGATCTCCCGCGCCAGGTTCGGCCCGGAGACCACGGCGACCCGTGACGGGGGGACGCCGAGCACCTCGAGGATGACCTCGGTCATCCGCTTGTGCGAGCCGAGCTCGATCCCCTTCATCAGGGAGACGAGCAGCGAGCCGTCAGGGATGAGCGGCGCCCAGCCGGCCAGGTTCTCCCTGAGCGTCTGCGCGGGGACCGCGAGCACCACGAGGTCCGCGCCGTCGAGCGCGGCGGCGACGCCGGTCGTCGCGGTCAGCGTCGGCGGCAGCGTTAGCCCGGGAAGGTACCGGGGGTTCTGGTGGATTTCCGCGATCGCCGAGGCGACGTCCGCCTGCCGCGCCCACAGCATCGCAGGAGTGCCGGCGTCGCACAGGACCTGGGCGAACGTCGTTCCCCACGACCCGGCGCCAAGGACGGCGGCCTTCATGAGGAAGCCGAATCCGTTCCGACTGACGGCTTTGGCGGGTTTGACTTTGCCGGGTCGAACGGGATGGCCGGAGGTTCCTCGCCTCTCAGGGACGCCACCAGGGCCGTCACGTCGGCCATGATCGCGTCCGTGGCGGCGCGCAGGGCCCGCGCCGAGGTCTGCTTGCCGGCCCATGCCGACAGGTCGACCGGCTTGCCGGCTACCGTACGCACGGTTTGCCGCGGCCACAGCTTGGCCTTCTTGCTGCCGTAAGGGAGGACGACTTGGGTACCCCAGCGCGCGACCGGGATCACCGGCGCGCCGGTCGCGAGGGCCACCCGGGCGACGCCGGTCTTGGCTACCATCGGCCACAGCCCCGGGTCGCGGGTGGCGGTTCCCTCGGGGTAGATGATCACCGCCGCGCCCTCCTCGAGCGCCTGCTCGGCCTGCTTGAGCGCCAGTGCCGCGTCCGCGGCGCCGCGGTTGACCGGGATCTGGCCGCAGCCGTAGAGCAGCTTCCCGATGAACGGCACCTTGAACGCCGACGCCTTGACCATGAACGTCGGGTACCGGCCCGCCTCGTAGAAGAACAGCGCGTCGGTGCCCCAGTCCGCGTAGGACATGTGGTTCGGCGCGATGATCACCGGGCCGGTCCTGGGAATGTTCTCCTGCCCCGACCACTTGTTCCTGACCAGTACGTGCAGGAGGGGGCGAAACACGATGACGGTGAACAACCGCCACGCAGGCGAGTAAGACTTGCTCATCTACGACAGGCCTTCCATGATCCGGTTCCGCACGCCATGCTCCCAAGTTTGCCGCCTAGATGACATACTCTGCCCGCTTTAGCTGGACAGTTCTGCTGCCAGTCAAGGTACTCGCCCGCGCCAAGTCGCGGCTCGCCGTCCTCGCAGGCGACCGCCGCGGGGACCTCGCGCTCGCCCTCGCGTCGGACACCGTCACCGCCGTGCTCGCCTGCCCCGAGGTGGCGCGGGTCGTCGTGGTCACGTCGGATCCGGGGGCGGGGCCGCTACTCGCGGCGCTGGGCGCGATCGTCGTCGCCGAGGAGCCCGCGGACCTGGCGGACAGCCGCGGGACGCGCGGCACGCAGGGCGGTGCCGACGT
>JAWWPV010000712.1:0-4416 GCA_033854775.1 Trebonia sp. | reverse complement strand
GCCCCGGCCCCGCCGTCCCCGCCTGCCCCGCCCGCCGTGCTCGCGTTCGCGTAGAGCACCAGGAAGGACACGGTGTTCCAGTAGGTGAGCAGCACCTTCCGCACGATCTCGTCAAGCACGCCGGGCCCGATCCGCCGCTGCCCCCAGGGCGACCCGGACGCGGCGAAGAACCAGCGCACCGCGTCCGCGCCGTGGGAGTCCATCAGCCCCATCGGCTCGATGACGTTGCCGAGGTGCTTGGACATCTTCCGCCCCTGCTCGTCCATGACAAGCCCGAGGCAGACCACGTTCTCGTACGACGAGCGCCCGAACACCAGCGTGCCCACCGCCATCAGCGAATAGAACCACCCTCGCGTCTGGTCGATCGCCTCGCAGATGAACTGCGCCGGGTACGCGGACTCGAACGACGAGAGGTTCCGCAGCGGCGCGCCCCACTGCGCGAACGGCATCGACCCGGAGTCGAACCAGACGTCGATGACCTCGGGAACGCGGGCAGCGGAGAGCCCGCACGACGGGCACGGGAAGACAACGTCGTCCACGAACGGCCGGTGCGGGTCAAGCCCCGACAGGTCGCGGCCGGCGAGACCGCCAAGCTCGGCGAGCGACCCGACGCACGTCACATGCGACGACGGGCACTCCCACACGGGCAGCGGGGTGCCCCAGTACCGCGTCCGCGACAGCGCCCAGTCCACGTTGTTGCGCAGCCACTCGCCGTACCGGCCGTTCTTGATCGTCGGCGGCTGCCAGTTGGTCTTCTCGTTCTCCGCGAGCAGCTGGTCCTTCACCAGCGTCGTCCTGATGTACCAGGACGGCAGCGCGTAATACAGCAGCGTGGTGCCGCACCGCCAGCAGTGCGGGTAGCTGTGCACGTGCGGCTCCGACCGGAACAGCAGCCCCCGCTCGTCGAGGTCCGCGGTCAGCGGCGCGTCGGCGTCCTTGAAGAACAGCCCGCCGACCAGCGGCAGCCCCTCCTCGAACCGGCCGTCCGCCCGCACCGGGTTGACGACCGGCATCCCGTTGGCGCGTACGACCGCCAGGTCGTCGGCGCCGAACGCCGGCGCCAGGTGCACGAGGCCGGTCCCGTCTTCGGTGGTCACGAAGGTGCCGCTCACCACCCGGTGCGAGTCGGCGATAGACATCATCCCGAACGGAGGCGTGTACTCCGCCCCAAGCAACTCGCTGCCGCGCAGCGTGGCGAGCACATGCCAGCCTTCGCCGAGGACCCGCGGCCACAGCGCCTCGGCGACCACGACCTTGTCCCCGTCACCGCTCTTACGGGCGATCACGTAGTCGACGTCGGGATGGACGGCGATCGCGGTGTTGGACACGAGCGTCCACGGCGTCGTCGTCCAGACCAGCAGGTCGGCGCCTAGCAGCCGCGGGTTCACGCCCTCGGGGACCGACGTGACGCGGAACCGCACGGTAACCGAGGGGTCGGTGACCTCACGGTAGACGTCCGGCTGCCCCATCTCGTGGTCGGAAAGCGGCGTACCGCACCGCGGGCAGTACGGGCTGATCCGGAAGTCCCGCACCAGCAGGCCCTTGTCGTAGATCGTCTTAAGCGCCCACCAGACGGACTCCACGTACTGCGCGTCCATGGTGCGGTAGGCGGTGGACAGGTCGATCCAGTACCCCATCCGCGTCGTCAGCGCGGCGAACGCGTTGACGTGCCGCAATACCGACTCGCGGCACCGCGCGTTGAACTCGGCGACGCCGTAGGCCTCGATGTCCTTCTTGCCGGACAGCCCGAGTTCCTTCTCGACGGCGACCTCCACGGGCAGCCCGTGACAGTCCCACCCGGCCTTGCGGATGACGTGGAACCCCTGCATGGTCTTGAACCGGGGGAAGAGGTCCTTGAAGACCCTGGCCTCGATGTGGTGCACGCCCGGCATGCCGTTCGCCGTGGGCGGCCCCTCGTAGAAGGTCCACCGTGGCGCGCCCTCGGTCTGCTTCAGCGACGCCTCAAAGGTGCCCATCCGGTTCCACCGGGCGAGCATCTCATGCTCGATCGCGGGCAGGTCGGGCTGGGCGGGCAACGCCGGCATCGGGCCGCCAGGCTTGCGCACTCTCCCCCGGGGGGACGACCCCCCCGGTGACCCCCCCGCGCATGGGGGAGTCCCTCCCCCATTTCCCCCTCGCCGGGCAGCGCCCGGGACGGCGTCTGCGGCGCCGAGTGCGTTCCCGGTGGTTGCGGTGGTTGGTCCGCCTTCATTGCGGTCGTCCCCCCAGGGGACTGCTGTGCCCGAATCCGGCATTTCTGGTCTTCCTCCAGCGTCAGCGAATCAGCTCAGCCAGAGGGACGAGGCACGTTCCGCCGCCCCGCGGTACCACCCTCTTTGCCCGCACGGCGAACCCTTTACTTCCCGCGTTAGCCCGGGCATTGGCATACCCGGCAATAACGGGAAGAAAAGGATACGGAGTAAGCCGCACCCGTTCGGACCCCTTGTATTTGGCCTTGCCGGTTCTACTCAGCCACCAACCGGCCGCAAGCCGGGCGCGAACCCAAGCCGACGGCGGCCTTTCTTCCGGTCGCTCCGGGGTGATCTGGTCCACGGCGCACGCACCCGGGCTCACACCGTCCCCGGGTCGCTCAGCGCTGCGTTCCGCGGCAGCTGTCCCCATCCACGCACACTCAATATATCCTCGCGTGCGGAACGGGAACGCGCCCGGGCGCGCCGGGTCAGGACTGGGCAGGGCCGGGGCGGCGGGAATTCTGCTGTCACCGAACGAGTTTGCGGGTGAGGCAGCGGAGCCGTATTCTCCGTTGTCTGTCCGAATCAACGATTCGAGGAACCGAACATGACCGCTATGCCGCACAGTGCCGCCGATCTGCCGGTGCGGCCTGGCGAGGATCCGTGGTCCGACGCCGAGCTCGCCGAACTCCGTATCGAGCTAGAGAAGGAAGCGATCGCGCTGCGCGCCGAGCTTGGCGAGTCGCAAGCGCAGATCACCGCCCGCCTGGGTGACGCCGCGACCGAGGCCGGGGACGATGAGGCCGATACGAGCTCTAAGCTGTTCGAGCGGGAGCAAGAGCTCGCGCTGAGGGACAATACGCGCGAGCTGCTCGAGCAGATCGAGCACGCCCTGGCGCGGATCGAGGCCGGAACATATGGAGTGTGCGAATCGTGCGGCAAGCCGATAGGGAAGGCGCGGCTGCAGGCATTTCCGCGGGCGACCCTGTGCGTGGCGTGCAAGCAGCGCCAGGAACGCCGCTGAGCCCTGCCGGGGCCGCCTCCCCGGCGCGCCGGCGGCGGGTTGCCGTGCTGGTCGGTGTCGCGGCCTTTGTGCTGGGCGCCGACATCATCACGAAGGCCCTCGTTGTCGCGCACCTGCGCCCCGACCAGCCGGTGCACCTGCTCGGGAACGTGCTTGAGTTCTGGCTGACCAGGAACCCGGGCGCGGCGTTCAGCGTCGGCACGGGGGAGACCGCGGTATTCACGGTCATCGCCTTCGCCGTGATCGTCTACATCGCGCGCACTGCGCGGAAGCTGTACTCCGCCGGCTGGGCGATCGCCCTTGGCCTGCTGCTCGGGGGCGCGATGGGGAACCTGGGCGACCGGATCTTCCGGGCACCTGGGCTGTTCCGCGGCGATGTCGTCGACTGGATCGGCGTGGTGCCCCGGTACTACCCGATCTTCAACCTGGCCGACTCGGCGATCGTCTGCGGCGGCATCCTGACGGTCATCCTCGCGCTGCGCGGCTACCACCTGGACGGCACGCGCGGTGTTGATGAGCACGCCGGCCGGCCGGCCGGCCCTGGGGCACCGGCCGAGGAGAATGCGGAACCAGCGGGGCCGGCAGAGCCGTGAGCGCTGGCATAAGGCTGATTCAAGTTCCCGAGGGCCTGGACGGGGAACGGGTCGACGCGGCCCTCGCCCGGATGTTCGGCTTCTCAAGGACCGGGGCCGCCGAACTGATCGCCGCCGGCGACGTGCTCGTCGACGGCAGGCAGCCGATGAAGTCCGACCGGGTGACGGCCGGGGCGGAGCTGACCGTGACGCTGCCGCCTCCGCCCGGCGCGGGGGCCGAGGCCGTCAAGGCCGAGCCGGTCCCTGGCATGGGGATCATCTACGAGGACGATGACATCGTGGTGGTCGACAAGCCAAGGGGCGTGGCGGCCCACCCCACTCCCGGCTGGACCGGGCCGACGGTGGTCGGCGGGCTTCTTGGTTCCGGGCACCGGGTCGCGACCAGTGGCGCGGCCGAGCGGCAGGGCATCGTGCACCGGCTCGACGCGAACACCTCGGGTGTGATGGTGGTGGCCAAGTCCGAGTCGGCCTACAGCGCGCTCAAGCAGGCGTTCCGCGACCGCACGGTGTCGAAGACCTACCACGCGCTCATCCAGGGACATCCCGACCCCTTGCGCGGCACCATCGACGCCCCGACCGGCAGGCACCCGTCCGGCGACGGCCGCTT
>JAWWPV010000711.1:0-3405 GCA_033854775.1 Trebonia sp. | reverse complement strand
GCGCCCGTAAGCGCCGCCGTTCATTTAGCGCCCTTTATATAGGTGGCGGCGGCGCGGGGCGAGCCGCAAGCGCCTGCACCGCCGCCACGTCTTGGGAAGTACGCGCGATCCGGGCATCTGCCCCAAGGCGTACTTGTCGCCGGTTTTGCGCAATGGAATCCTGCGGCGACCGGCTTGGTGTCATTGTCTCTTAACGGGAGGGCTTAAGCGGCGACATCGATAGTGTCGGTTAACCGATTTCTCCGGCAGGTTCGGGGAGTTCCCTTCCGCCGCTTGCCCGCCAGTCGGCGACACGGACGACCGTCTCCGCGTAGGCCAGAGTGAAAGGGCCGTACCGGTCGAGAAGGGTGCCGACGGTCCCGGTCCAGGAGCGTTCGCTGCCGGCGTGGAACTGGTCTAGGTCCACGGTGAGCGTTGTCGCAGGCTGGCCGAGCATTCGCGGGATGTCGCTTGTCGCGCCTTGTGCCAAACCGAGGATCTTCCTGCCGGGAACGACGCTGTCCGGGGGAACAGGCAAGTCGCCGGTGTCGCGGACCTGGACGCGCAATAGACCGTGATGGGCCAGGACCAGGTACCTCGTTAGATCCGGATCAGGTGACTCCGCCAGCAGTGCACGCAACGGGCCGTCGACAAGCAGCAATGAAGCGAGCTCGTGCCTGAACGACACCCCGCCGCTGAACTCCAGCGGCCCATTGGTGCCTGACTTGGCCCAGGGGCGGCCCGCCGCTATCGCGTCCGCGTCGGACTCGTCGGCCAGGGCGCACAGCGCGTCCTGCCAGGTGGCGTGCGCTTTCCCGGAGTCGTGCAGGTAGCCGGCGAGGATAACGGCACGCGCGGCCGCTGGCGAGATCGACGGCGCGAGGACGGCCAGCAGCGCGGCCGCCTGGTCGCGGACCAGTTGGCTGTGCTCGTCGAGCGACTGCCACCTTCTGGGCGTCGGGGCCGGCGCGGCTGGCGCGGGCTCCGCGGTTCCGGCCTCGGCGCGGGCGGCGAGTGCGGCACGTTCCGCGAGTGCGGCACGTTCCGTCAGTTCCGCGGGGGTGAGCGCCCCAGGGCTGTCCGGCACCCAGGCGCGCACCCTCGGGTCGAAGCCGGTCTCCTGGTCGTAGCCGCCGTCCGCGGCGGCAACGAGCAGCAGGTCATACGGCCGCAACGAGGACTGCCGCGTGATCCGGCGCCACTCCCCCGCGCCCTGGTCGAACCGCCAGACCGGCAGGCCCTCGGCGAGTGACACCGCATCGGTGACGGAGACGCGGCAGCGGTACTCGGGCGCGGGAAGCCGTACCTCCGGATCCGGCGCGCCGTCCTGCCCCGGAATGCGTGGAGTCCACCGCGCCCACGCCACTTCCACGTCCGGGCCGCCGCCGTCCCGCACGTAGTCGCCGCCGTCCCGCACGTAGCGGTCGATGTCCGCGTCCACCCCGGACAGCGCCGGCGATGTGTCAAAGAAAACCGCGAGGTCGGCGCGACCGATAACGGCGACCTGGTGCGGCGCCCCGGGGACCGGGCGCGCCAGCAGGTCCGCGCCCGTCACCGACACGCCTTCGAGCCGGGCAAGCTCCGCGCTCGCCGCGTCGACGGCGGACCGTTCGTCAGGCGCGGGCAACGGGGCGGGCGACGGCGCGGGCGGCAGCCACCCCACCGCGCCGTCGCGCAGCGCGCCGGAACGATTGGCACGCCCAATCACGCGCACCATCGACGGCCAGGGCGCGGACTCGGCCACGACCACTGCCGCCGTCAGGTCGAGTCCGGACGCCGTCTCACCGGCCGACACCACGATCAGGTCCGAGGCGCGAGCGTCCGAGGAGCGAGCGTCCGATGCGCGAGCCATAACGGCCGCGAGCCGCGCCGCACGTTCGACCCCGCGGAACTGGGAGTGCAGCAGCGCGCACGGCACCGGCCCGGCCCGGAGCAGCCGGTAGACCTCCTGCGCGGCCAGCACGCCGTGCAGCACGACCAGCGTCAGCGTGCCTGCCCGGTGCGACGCGAGCACGAATCCGGCAAGCGACTGGTAATCGCCGGGATCCACCGGCGCCCGCCGGATCGTTCGAACCGCGCCGGTCCGGGCCGCGAGGTCGCCGGCCCGCTCCACCGGGGCGATCTCGACCGTCTGTCCGAACGAAGGGTTGTCGACGACGGCGAGCAGGCCATCAGAACCCGCCGTCGCGGTCATGCACGTCAGTCCGAACGGCTCCGCGGTGCCAAGTACCTTCGTCAATCCAGCAACCTGGCGCAGCGTCGTGGTCGCCTGCGGGCACAGCTGGATCTCATCGATGATCCACTGCGCCCCGTTGCCGACGAGACCGAGGTCCATGGGGTAGATCGCTGGCCCCATCCCGTATCCCCTGGTCAGCACCTTCGATACGAGCAGGTCAGCGTCACCCACGACGATCGCGGGCTGGTGCATGTTCTCCCGCCAGTCCCCCCAGCCGTCGCTCCGGCTACCGAGCACTACGTGCACCGCGACCTCATCGGCGAGCCCAAGGTTCACCAGCCACATCCGGATCGAGCCCGACACGTGATCGACCAGCGACCGCTGTGGCAGCGCGTACACCAGCCGCCGCGGCGTGCCGGCCGGATCCGGGCCGTGCAGCCGGCGCCATAGCCAGGCCAGGATCACCCCGGTCTTCCCGGCCCCAGTCGGCGCCCGCACGACGTCAGGCAGTCCGTCGCGCGCGATCCGCGCCTGGTACCCGTACGGCCGGTGCCCCGTCGCCTGCTCGTAGAACGACTGGAAGTCCCGCATTACCCAATCCTCCTCCCGCGCCGGGCGATTCAGACAGTGCATGGAGGAAGCGGCACCGGCGGTAACGAGGAAGTTCGAACTATTTGGGCGCGTTGAACGTCTTGGTTAGTAAACGAGGAAAGCCTGAGCCCGAGGTGCGCGGGTGAGGGCGGCGGCCGAAGGGCGGACGTCGCGATGAGCGGAGTCAGTGTCACAAGGGACACATTCCAGATGATGGCTCTCGTGCCAGAGAACTTGGTCGGCCTGCCCGCCGACGCCGAGTGGGCAGCCTGGCTGACGAGCACGCCGGTCGACGGGAGGACGGCGGTCGTGCTTGTCTCGATCACGGTGACCGCGCTCGACCCGCCACCGGGCACGGCAAAACCAGGCGCGGCAAAACCGGGCACGGCAAAGGCGTGCGAGTCGCTCGCGGCACGGGCCCGGGCCATTCATTCAGCAGGCACCGCGCTCATCGAGGAGTTCACCACGCCGGGCGGCAACCGCGCGGTCAGCGTTCGCCGCACCGTCACCCAGCGGGTCAACGGCCGGGACGTCACGACCGGGCAGGCGCAGGCGCTCGTCGTCTACCCGGGGCCCGGCGCGCTCGGCGTCGTCAGCGGCGTGGCCCTAGACCCCGATGACCTGGACCGGGCCGCGGTCCTTGTCACGGAGATCGCCGC
>JAWWPV010000710.1:0-3114 GCA_033854775.1 Trebonia sp. | reverse complement strand
CGTGAGGTACCCCTCGACCGCGAGGCTCGCGCGGCGCCGCGCCGCGGCGGCGAGCGCCCGGTCACCGTCGCCGCCAGCCCCGTGGTCGCCCGCCCCGTGGTCAATGTCACCGCCGGTCAGTGACGCGGCGCGAGCGTAGGTGGCCGGGTCGGCGAGCACGTGCGGCGGGAAGGTGAGCACCGCGTCACCGTGCTCGGGCAGGCCCGCGTTCTGCATCACCACGAGGAGCCGCAGTTCGCCGTCGTTGACCAGCCGGTGGATGGTGCCCGGCGTGAACCACAGGCAGTCGCCCGGGCGCAGCCGCGTCTCCGCGTACCCGCGCTCGCCGAGGGTCTGGAGGCGGCCGGCGCCGGAAAGGACCACGTAGCCCTCCGTGGAGGCCAGGTGCACGTGGGCGGATCCGCCTGGCAGCCCGTCGGGCGCGGGCCAGTCGTAGACGTCGAGCACGGTTACCCCGGTCGCGCCGGGGAACGCCGCGGCAGCGGACGGGACGGCGCGGGAGTCATCACGCATTCGTTCGGACATTCTCTAATCATTCCCCCGTGGCTGGGATCGGGCCGGCGGCCGCCGCGCGGGCCGCGAGCGCGGCGCACTCCGCCGGGCCGAGTTCGCCATCGGCCACGACAATGTCGTAACGGAGCGTGAGTGAGCTCTCCGCGGCGAGCGTGTGCGTGGCGTCGAAGAACGGCGCGGGGCAGACCGCCGCGAACGGCGTGCTCCGCACGAACCACTGGCTCGGGTGGCTGAAGTTCCCTGGCGCGTCGCGGAAGACGAGCGTCGACCCGCCCCCGTGCCCGTCGTGCCGGCCGGCGAATCCCAGCCACGGGCCGCGGCTGCCCATCAGCTCGTCGCCGCCGCGGCCGTCGGGAGTGACCACGGTGCCGCCAGTGAACGACCGCGGGCCGCGCCAGAACAGGCCGCCGTAGCCGGCGTCCGGCCTGCCCTCGGTCGTGGGGCTGCCGAAGACGACGTCCGCGCCGCTCACGTTCGTCATGGTGGTCTCGAACGAGAGCACCCAGGCGTCGGCCTCTGGCCAGGCCGTCGCCGCGATCCCGCGCCGCTCGGTGATCGGTGCCTGGCCCGACTCCGTGACCCAGCGCAGCCGCTCGTCCAGGCACGCCACGGGGTTCCCGTCGGCGGTGCCGTTATCGGCAGTAGTCTCGAAACTTTCGTGGAGCATCGCCCCGTCATTGGGCAGCTGGACGTACCGTCCGCCGCGGAAGGTGGGGCCGCCCCAGAAGTTCTCCGCGCCGACGTTCGGCAGCGACAGAGCGATGCCCTTGTGCCAGACGTGGTCATGCGGGCGGTAGATGGTGACGGGGTCGCCGCGCAGCGTCCTGACCGGGTGGAAGTACGGCCGGGGCGACTCAAGCTGCGGATCGGTCGGCCGGTAGACGTAGCGGAACAGCTCGCGGTCCTTCCACCAGGCGGTGACCTCGGCATCGTCGTGCCGCAGGGACATCACCATGCCGGGTTTCCTCCGTTCATCTGGCCGTGGAACGGCGTGCCCGGGGCCAGTTGCTCCGGTGTCACCGGCGTTCCGGTGAAGGCCGAGGCGTAGATCCCGGCGACTAGGGCCATCGTGGCGCGGGCGTCGGCCGGGCCGACCGGCGGGCGGCGCCCGGCGCCGAGCGCGGCGAGCACGTGCGCGAACTGCGCGGCGTGCCCGCTGCGCGTCCCGTGCTCCGCGTGACTCCACGCCCTGAGTACCTCGTCGCGGTAGCCGGGGGCCGGCGTGACCCGCCAGTCGTCGTCGCCGTAGCCGTACAGGTGCGTCACCTCCACCGTGGCCCGCTCGAAGTCGAAGCGCAGGTAGGTCTCCTCCCGCGGGGAGAGCACGCTGTTCACGACGCTCGCCAGCGCCCCGTTGCCGAACGACACGTGCGCGAGCGACACGTCCTCGGTCGCCATGGTCCTCGCCTGCGTCCTGACGACCGCCGACACCTCGGTCCACTCCCCGAGGACGTCGAGCAGCATGTCCATCTGGTGGATGCCGTGCCCCATCGTGGGCCCGCCGCCCTCGGTGTCCCACCGGCCGCGCCATGGCACGTCGAAGTACGCCTGGTCGCGGAACCACGTGGTGTGGCAGATCGCGAGGAGCGGGCGGCCGAGCACGCCGGACGCCGCCAGGGCCTTGAGGCGGCGCTGCCCTGACCCGAACCGGTGCTGGAAGACGGTGGCGAACCACGGCGGCCCGTCCCCGGCGGCAGCGTTTTCGGTAGGACGGCCCTGCGCGGCGGCCAGCCCGTCGAACTCCCGCAGGCTGATCGTGGGCGGCTTCTCGACGAGCACGCTCGCCCCGGCGCGCAGGCAGCCGAGCGCCAGCGGATAGTGGGTGGCCGGCGGTGTGCAGAGGTGCACGAGATCGGGCCGTCCCTGGCTGAGCAGGTCCGTGAGGTGCCGGTAGGTATCGCGAACTCCGAACTCGGCACCGAACGAATTCAGCTGACTCTCATCGACATCCATGACCGCGGCGAGCGCGGCGTCCGCCGGGCCGCCCGCCGCGGTGACGGCCGCGAGCGCCTTGGCGTGCACGCGTGCGATGTTCCCAGTGCCCACGATCGCCACCCGCAGCGGTGCCATGGCGTCCACAGTAATTTAGATGATTAGAACCGGCCAGCCCGGGCCGCGGGCCTGCCCACCCTAGCTGGGTACGGTAAGCGGGTGGACAGCGACGATGACCTGGCCGCGCGGCTGCGCGAGATCTGCCTGGCCCTGCCCGAGGTGACCGAGCGGGCGTCGCACGGCGCGCCGACCTGGTTCGTTCGGGGCAAGAAGTCGTTCGCGCAACTGTGGGCCGACGGGCATCACGATGATGACTTCCCGCATCTCTGGTGCGCGGGGCTGCCCGGCGCGCAGGAGGCCCTCACCGGCTCGGCGCCTGAACGTTTCTTCCGCCCGCCCTACGTCGGGCACCGGGGCTGGGTCGGCGCGCGCCTCGACGGCGACGTCGACTGGGCGGAACTCGCCGAACTGTGCGCGGACGCCTACCGCGCGGTCGCCCCCGCCAGCCTCATCGCGCTCCTTGACGCCCGCTGACTTTCACGCGCTCCGCGCTTCTTGCTGTTATCTTAATCCCGGCGACGTGGATGTCCCGGGACATCCACGCATTGT
>JAWWPV010000709.1:0-11697 GCA_033854775.1 Trebonia sp. | reverse complement strand
CGAGCGGGCGGGGCCCCCCCACGTCCGGCGCTCAGGAGCTAGCGACGGCGATCACCACGTCGTCGGCGGTGGCCGAGATGCCGGTGGCGCCTGAGGCGACCTCCACCGGGGTGAAGCTGCTCTCGGTGGTCCCGTTGCCAATCTGGCCTTCCTTGCCACCACCCCAGGCGTAGACCTTCCCCCTCCTGGAGATGCCGTACGAGGTGCCGCCGCTCGTCGCCAGCGCCCGGTAGGTGACTCCGGACGGTGGAGTGATCCGCTCCGGCGAGGCCTGCGCGGCCGTCTTTCCGTCCCCAAGCTGCCCCTGCCCGTCAGCGCCCCAGGCGTACAGGTCGCTGTTGGTGAGGAGCGTCAGCGTCTGCCCGTTGCCGGGCGCTGACCCGCCCTGGCTGACCTGCCGCACCCTGGCCGGCAAAGGGACCGTGACCGGCACGTCGGACGGCTTCCTGGTGCCGATGCCGAGCTGCCCCTCGGCGTTGGTGCCCCAGTCCAGGTACCTTCCGTCGGCCAGCAGGGCGCCGGAGTTGGCGAACGCGGCCACCAGGAACACCACGTGGGCACAGGGGCCGAGGCCTTTCACCTTGACCGGCACCGAGCTGGGCTTGGTGGTCCTGTCACCGAGCTCTCCGAGGCTGTTGAGGCCGCACGCCCAGACCTGGCCTCCCGCGTCGTAGAGCGCATGGTCGAACGCGCCGGCGACGGCCGTCACGTGCGAGAACGGCAGGCTAACAGGCGTGAGGTGCTTCTGGTGGTTGCCCAGGCACAGCTCTCCACCCTGGTTGTCTCCCCAGCCCCAGACGTGACCTTTGGTATCGACGGCCAGGGCGGTGTCGAAGGGCATCACGTCAATGGGCAACGAGGCGATCTTCACCCGCGCTGGGAAGCGCACCCGCACCGGCTTCGTGAAGGAGTTCTCGGTCGCACCGTCGCCCAGCTGGCCCGCGTTGCCCAGCCCCCACGCGTAGACGCTGCCGTTGGTCAGCAGGGCGTACTCGCTCGAGTTGGACGAGGCGACCTCCGCGACCCTGCCCGGCAGGCGCACCGACGCCGGGGAGGTAGTCATGTCCTCGGGCTTGAGTGCGCTGGTTCCCCCGAAGAACGTGCCCCAGTGCTTGACGGTGCTGGACTTGGCCGCGTGCGCGGGCCGCGACTGCGCGGCCGCCGCCGGGATTTCCTGGAAGGCGAGCAGCAGGCCCATCGCGCTCAGGCCCGCGGCGGCCCACCTGACAATCCAGCGCGTGCTGCTATGTGTGCTGTGTGTTCGGTTCACTGGTTCTCCCCCGATCGTGTCTGGAACAGCGCCACGACTCCGCCAGCCCATCGGCTTGCGCTCGTGAGCGCCGCATCCGCCGCGTTCACCCCCTGCTGGCTCGCGGCGGACCGATAACTATGCCGCGGCGACAACGCTGGATCAGGCTCGCCACGCCGTCGCGAGCATCGGCGTGAGAGGTCAGCACACGCGCGACGCGATGAGTGAGGACTGGTGACCGGTCGCGTTCTGGCCGGTCAGGCAGAGTGCTCTATCCGCGATGTTTCGTTTTGTTACGTGATAGGGGAACATGTCGCTAAAGTGAGGCGTATGCAAGATAGCGAGCTTGCCGCGTCGATTGTTGATGGTGAGCCGGGGGCGCTTACTGAGGCGTACAGCAAGTACGGGGACCTGCTTTGGTCGTACTGCCGGTCGCAGCTGCACGACGAGGACAAGGCGGCCGAGGTGGTGGCCGACACATTCGTTGTCGCCGCGTCCAAGCTGGGTGTGCTGCCCGCGCACGGGCGGCTTCGTGCCTGGTTGTACGCCGTGGCGCGGATCGAGTGTCGGCGCCGGATGCGATCCTCGCGGTCTAAGGCTAAGCCGGGGGCCGGCGAGGGCGAGCGCCTGCGGCGTGCCGTCAGGCAGCTAAACACCGGTGAGCTCCGGCAATTGCACGCGCTGCTGCGCGCCGCCTTCGCCGGGCTTGACCGCGCCGAGCGTGACGTCATGCAACTGGTATGGCACGGCTTGGATCTCGCAGAGGTTGCCGCGGTCCTCGGGATGACCCGGCGCAACGCGCACGTGCTGTTCAGCAGGGCGCGCGACCAGCTTGAGGTCTCGGTCGGCGTGATTCTCATGGGCTGGTCCTGGCGCGGGGGCTGCGACGCGTTCGAGGACATGCTCGCCGATCGGAACAGCGACCTCACTCCCGACCTGCGCGCCCGGCTGAGCAGGCACATCGCCAGGTGCGCGGTCTGCGACCAACGCTACCGGGAGCAGCTCCGCCCGACGCTGCTGCCCTTCCTGTCCACGCGCGGGCTGCTCAGCGAGGCGTCGGACGCCCAGTCCGAGGTCGGCCCCGCCCCTGCCGGCCTGTGGGAGCAGGTCTACCGGATGACCTTCAAGGAGGATCCGGTGGCCCGCTGGAACAAGATCCTCGGCCGCCGCATCTCGTTCGGCCCCGACGGCTTCCCCCGGCAGGTCGCCAACCGGGACGGTCTCGCGCGCGCGCCGTTCAAGGTGGCGGCCCTCGGGACGGTGGCCCTCGCGGCGACGTCAGCCGCCTGGGTCATGCACGGGCACGGCACCGTGCCGACCACCGGGGATGCCGCTTCCGCGCCGCGCTCGGCCGTGGTGGCGTCGCCGGTCACGGGGAGCGCCGGCGCGCACGCGGGCGCGCCGTCCGACAAGATCGTTTCGACTCATAAGGCAGCCCACGCGAAGCCGTCCGGCACGACCCCCGCCACCACGAAGCGTCCGGCGTCGCCTTCGACGCCGAGTCGGGGTGGCGGCGGCTCGCCCGCGGGCAGCGCGTCGGCGACGACGCCGACGGCCTCCCTCTCCGCCTCGGCGCCGGCCGCCGGCACTGGTGTCGGCGGCGGGTCGACCAGCGGCGCGGTTGGCTCGTCGGCACTCGCGCCGACCGAGGGGACGCTCAGCGTCTCGACGAACAACATCACGCTGGCGGTGGGGTCGAGCAGCTCATTCACCCTGACCGCGAACGGCGGCCCGGTCAACTGGTCCATCTCGGTACCGTCCGGGCTGCTCGGCAGCGTCGCTGTATCCCGGCAGTCGGGCACCCTCGAAGCCGGCCAGAGCGCGACGATCACCGTCACCGGGACCGGCATCGCGAGCGTCGGCTCGCGGCTCACGATCAGCCCGGGCGGCCAGACGGTCACCGTCGGCGTCAGTCTCCTGTAAAACCAACGGGGTCTCCGCCCCGCCGAACTCGTCTGGCCGCCGGCAAGGTGGTCAGCTAATCGCCTTCCGGCATCAGCCGTAGGTGGGGTGCTGGGGCCAGCCGGGCGGCGAGTCCTCCCAGTCTTGCTGGCGGCCGTACACGGCGAGGTCGAGAATGTTGTTGGCGAACAGCAGCCGGTCGACGCCGCGCGAGGTCGTGGAATACGTGCGGTAGATGTCTGTGCCGTCGCGCAGGAACATGCTGAGCATGAAGTAGTCCGCGCCGCAGTCGGCCGCGAAGGTCGTGCCGCGAGACGACAGGAACGGCATAGTCCAGCCTTTCTGGGCCTTGTACGCCTCGATCTGCGCGAGCGGCATGTTCGAGATCGTGGCCCAGGCCACGCCGTCTCCGGCGAGCGTCCCCAGGTTAGTGACGTTGTTGGTGAAATGCGTGCAGCCAGGGCAGAACGCGTCTGGCCCGATGTCCATGAACTGGTAGACCGCCAGCTGGACCTGACCGTCAAACAGGTCGAGGAGGGTCCTCTTGCCCTCAGGTCCCTCGAACTCGTACTTGTCCTCGAAACTGACCATCGGAAGGCGGCGCCGGCGCGCGGCGATATCGTCGAGCGTACGGGTCGCTTCCTTTTCGGCTATGAGGAGCTCGTCCCTGGCCCGCTGCCATTCCGCGGTGGACACGATCTTCGGCTTCGCCATCGGCACTCCTAAGTTTGGCCGTGCGTACATAGTGAGGACGGTGCCACACTCATGTTTTCATCTGCAGGCAGGAAATGGGTGGCTGGCCAGCTGGCTAGTTGGCGCGGCCAGCGAGCGTGCCTGTGCCCGGCGCAGAGCCGGCAGGCGCGGCGGGCAGCCCGAACAAAAATCAGGGGTGTTCATTTGCCTGAGCTGACGACGGCGGCGGTTCGCTGGTAGGCGGGGCTCTCGACCTGGCTGAGCATGAACTCGGCGACGTCGGCGCGGCTGATCCGCGGCATGCCCGTCAACTCCAGGGACTCGCCTGACGTGCAGCTGCCTGTGTGCGGGCCGTTGGTGAGCAGGACGGGATAGACCAGTGTCCAGTTCAGGGTGCTATCGCGCAGCAGCCGTTCGCCTGCGGCCTTGTCGGCGTAGACGGGGCCGAGGAACAACCGGTAAATGACCTTCAGCAGCGGGGGTGCCTGGGCGTAGGAGTCGCCGACGCCGAGGGAGGACAGAAACACCAGCCGGCCTACGCCGGCATCTGTCATCGCCTGGATGATGACGGGCGTGGCCTTGGACATGATCGTGGGTGATCGCATGCCCCGCAGGGTCTGGGCACTGCCCAGTGCGCTGATGACGGCGTCGTTTCCTTCAACGGCCGAGGTGACGGCCGCCTGGTCGGTCGTCACCTGCCCGGCGGCGACCCGCAGCTGGGGGTGATGTATCTCCAGCCGGGCAGGATCGCGGGCGAAGGCGGTGACTTCGTGGCCGGCATCCAGTGCCTGCCGCACGACCTGCAGGCCGGTCTTACCGGTTGCCCCGAAAATGATGATCTTCATGACGTGCGCCCTTTGGTGGGGGAACGGCGGGAGGTTTCAGGCTCGCTGGCGTGCGGTTCAGCCGCGTCCGGCCGCAGGAGGCCGGCCCGCCTGCGTTTGAACCAGGTGGTGTCGAGCGCCGGGCCGGGCAGGACGCTCCTGGGGCGGCCGGGCGGATGAGATCGCAGCCCGTCGAAGTAGATGTCCAGGTGCCGGTGGGCCAGGGGCCGGTCCTCCGGGTAGGGGCCGCCGGGGAAGGCACGCGACAGGCGGACGGTCATCATGATGATGTCGCCGGTTGCCGCGTCAGGACGGATCAGGCCCGCTGCGCGGGCCCGCTCCAGCAGCGTCTCGACGAGGTCGGCGTTGTCGGCGCGGACTTCCTCCAGCACCGCGTCGAAGTCGAACCGTGACACCAGGGCCGGGAGCACCGACCCCACGTTGAGATCGAGGGAGACGTGCATGAGGCGGCGCAGCGCCTCGAAGGGATCACTGTGCGCGGCCACGGCGTCCCGTCCGGCATCGGTCAACTTGCCCAGGACGTAAACGGCGACGCCGTGGTACAGGGCCTCCCTCGTCGCGAAGCGCCGGTAGAGGGTGCCGACGCCCACGCCGGCCCGGGAGGCGATTTCCTCCATGGCCACGTCCGGACCCGACTCCACGAATACCTGGCTTGCCGCGCGCAGGATCAGCTCGCGGTTGCGCTGCACTTCGACGCGCTCCGCGCGCACCCGGGGCTTGCCCTGTGCCTGCTCGTTCATCTCTGCCGCCCCGTGACGGCTGAGCTTATATGGCGGAAAATCGTCCACATAACTGGGAGCGTAGCACGCCACGAGCCCTGGCGGGCAGACCCGGCCCCGCGCGGACGCCGCATCGACGGCCTAGGCAACACCGGCCATCACGCATGGGCGACGCCGGAAGTGCCGTGCAATAAGGGGAAGAGGTGAAACACGCGTCCGTTCGGCATAAAGATTTTGATTATCCAGAACGGATTCGTGGTTCCCGCCTCGGCCCGGGCTCACGCCCTCCAGATGCGAGACGAAGCCAGCGCGCCGCCGCTCTCCTGGTCGCTTCGGCTCAGCTGCTCTTCGATGGCCGCCGCCACGTAGTCCAGGCCCGCCGCCGCCCCGGGCAGCGCGTCCACCATGGTGAAGAAGCCGTGCATCTGCCCGGCGAACCGCCGGTGGCGCACCGGGACGCCGGCCTTCACCAGTCGCGTGGCGTACAGCTCGCCTTCGTCGCGCAGCACGTCATGCTCGGCGGTGAGGATCACCGCGGGCGGCAGGCCGGCGAAGTTCGCGCTGCGCAGCGGGGATGCGTCCGGGTGCAGCCGGGCATCGGGGTCTGGCGCGTAGTGGTCCCAGAACCACACCATCGACTCGCGGGACAGCATGAGCTGGTTGGCCGGGTCAAGGTAGGAGGTCGACTCCAGGTCGCAGTCGGTCACCGGGTAGACGAGGACCTGCAGCGCGATCGGCGGGCCGCCGGCGGCCCTCGCGCGCAGCGCCATGATCGCGGACAGGTTGCCGCCCGCGCTGTCGCCCGCGACGATCAGCGGCGCCTGCGTTCCTTCTTGGCCCGCTCCGGCGAGTTCCGCGCGGTGCTCGTCGGCCCAGCGCAGTGCCGCCCACGCGTCGTCGACGGCGGTCGGGAACCGGTACTCGGGCGAGAGCCGGTAGTCGACCAGGAGCACCACGCACCCGGTCCGCTGCGCCAGCAGGCGGCCGAGCTTGTCGAAATCGGCCAGGGCGCCGATGACCCAGCCGCCGCCGTGGTAGTAGACGATGACACCGCGCGGCCGGTCCACGGGGACCAGGACGCGGACGGGCACGAACCCGCCCGACGCCCTGACCCTGGTGTCACGGACGGAGGCCATGTCAGGCCCTGGCGGCGCGTCGCCGCGCATCGCGGCCACGAGGCCGCGCGCCCCGGCCGGGGTGAGCTCGTGCAGCGGCCGGCCGCCGCTGGCCGCCATTTGCTCAAGCAGCGCGGTGGTCGCCTGGTCGAGTGCCATGGTCGCCGCTCCCTTCGCCGGACACAACGAACCCCTCGTACCCGTTCGCCGCCACCGCGGCGCAGCGGTCGCGGTAGTTGCCGACGCCCCCGATGTACGGCAGGAAGATCCGGGGCTTGCCCGGGATGTTGGCGCCCATGTACCAGGACGCGGCCTTCGGGTGCAGGGTGTGGCCGGCGACCTGCTGCACGTGGTCGGTCCAGTCGGCCGCCGCCTGCTCGGTCGCCTCGATGACCTCGGCCCCGCGCCCGCGCGCCCAGGCGAGGCAGTCGCCGATCCACTCCACGTGCTGCTCGATCGACACCGGCATGTTGCTGAGCACCGACGGGCTGCCCGGCCCGGTGATCGTGAACAGGTTAGGGAACCCGGCCACGGCCACGCCCAGGTAGGTCCGCGGTCCTTCCCGCCACGCGTCGCGCAGCGCCCGCCCGCCCCTGCCGCGGATGCCGAGTGCCTCGAGCGGCCCGGTGAGCGCGTCGAACCCGGTGGCGTAGACGATGACGTCCACGTCGTGGTGCCCGGCGCTGGTCCTGATCCCCGTGGGGGTGATCTCCTCGACCGGCGTCCGCTTGAGGTCGACCAGGGTGACGTTCGGCCGGTTGAACGTCTCGTAGTAGTTCGTGTCGAGGGGCAGCCGCTTGGTGCCGATCGGGAATTCCCGTGGCTTGAGCATGTCCGCGACCTCCGGGTCGCGGACGATCTCGTCGATCTTCGCCCGGACGAAGCCGGCCGCGGTCTCGTTGGCCTCCTCGTTCAGCGCCAGGTCGCGGAAGGTGCCAGACAGGAACGTGAAGCCGCCCGCGCCCCATGCGGCCTCGAAGGTCGCCAAGCGCTCGGCCTCGGACACCTCGAAGGCGGACGTGATGCTCGCGTTGTAGGGGAACCCCGCCGCGGAGTGCCGTGCCCGGCGCCGCCACTCCGGGTAGTTCTTCTTCCACAGCGCGACGAACTGCTCATCCAGCGGGCCGTTCTCCGCGGGGATGGTGAACTGCGCGGTGCGCTGGAACACCGTCAGGTGCGCGGCCTGCTCGGCGATCACGGGGATCGCCTGGATGCCCGAGGCACCGGTGCCGATGACGGCGACCCGCTTGCCGGCCAGGTCGACCGGTTCCCTCGGCCAGTTGCCCGTGTGCAGGGTGAGCCCCTGGAAGCTGTCCGCGCCAGGGAACCGTGGCTGGTTCGCGGTGGACAGGCAGCCGACCGCGGTGACGACGTAGCGGGTCGTCACCTGGTGCCCCTGCGCGGTGCGCAGCGTCCACACGCTGGCCGCCTCGTCGAACTCGAGCGCGGTCACCTCCGCGCCGAACGTGAAGTCCTTGCGCAGGTCCAGGCGGTCGGCCACCTCATCGAGGTAGCGGAGGATGTCGGGCTGCCCCGGGTAGCGCTCGGTGAGCGGCCACTCCTGCTCCAGGTCAGGCAGGAACGAGAACGAGTAGAACATGATCTCCGAGTCGCAGCGCGCTCCCGGGTAGCGGTTCCAGTACCAGGTACCGCCGACCCCGTCGCCGCGCTCGAAGCCTTGAACAGAGAAGCCCTGCTCGCGCAGCCGGTACACCATGTACAGGCCCGCGAACCCGGCTCCGATGACCACAGCGTCAAGCGGTTCCGCGTCGAACATGACCTTCACGCTACGCGCGATACGCCCATTCGGGAATATATGGAACCATCGATACCTCCCGGCGGGGTCGATGGTTCGCGGGAAGCGACTTACCCGCGTGCCTTATCGGGCGCTGAGCCGGTCCGGTGCACTAAGCGCGGCGCGGCTGTTAATCGTCGTAGCGGGTCGGCGGGAACGGGTCTTTCTCGCTTGGCTGGCGGAACTCACCCTTGTCGATCTGGCGGAGGAGCTCGGCGCGCTCTTCCTCGTACGCCTCGTCCAGCCGCGGATCCTCCGGGTCCGGCGGCGTGTCTGTCGCGGGCGGCACCTCGTCGGGGTCGTAGTCGTCAAGGCCCGCCGCGACGCGCTCCTCTTCGGTGAGCTCGGCGAGCTGATCGTCGCTCAGGCGCTGCGATGCCCCGCCGTGCTCGCGCCGGTCCCGGTGGAACTCCGCGGGGAACTCGTCCGGGTCCTGGTCCCGGTCCCGTCGTGCCATCGTGCTCTCCCTCGCAGCTCGTCTGGTCCTTCCGATCACACCAGCATGTCACGGCCGGGAGCCTGGCACCGCACGCCCCCGTTCGGACGAATCGGCTTTTTCTCAGGCGACCTCGGCCAGGTCCGCGTCGCGGTTGATCAGCGCGGCGTAGTGGCCGCCAAGGGCGAGCAGGTCGGCGTGGGTGCCGCGCTCGGCGATCTCGCCGTGGTCGAGGACGATGATCTCGTCGGCGTCCCTGATCGTCGACAGGCGGTGCGCGATGGTAATCGTGGTGCGGCCCGCGCTCGCGGCGTCGATGGCCTCCTGCACGGCCTGCTCGGTCTGCGTGTCGAGGGCGCTCGTGGCCTCGTCGAGGACGAGGACGGGCGGGTCGCGCAGGACCGCGCGGGCGATCGCCAGGCGCTGCTTCTCGCCGCCGGAGAACCGGTAGCCGCGCTCGCCCACGATGGTGTCGTAGCCGTCGGGCAGGGACATCAGGTGGTCGTGGATATGCGCGACCTTGGCGGCCGCGACGATCTCGTCATCGGTCGCGGACGGCTTGGCGAACCGCAGGTTCTCGGCGACCGAGGCGTGGAAGAGGTAGGTCTCCTGGGCGACGACGCCGACCGCGTCGGCCAGCGTGGTGAAGCCCAGGTCCCGCACGTCGGTGCCGTCGATCGTCACGCTGCCAGACGTCACGTCGTACAGCCGGGGGATCAGGTAGCTGAGGGTGGTCTTGCCCGATCCGGTCTCGCCGACGATCGCGAGGCTGTGCCCGGCGGGGACGGTCACGTCGATGCCGCGCAGGGTGGGTGAACCCGTGCTGGACGCGCTCTGCCCGCCGTAGCTGAAGCTCACGTCGTTGAGGCGGACCTCGCCGCGGATCTTCGCCGGGACCACCGGGTGCGCCGGCTCGGCGATGTCGACGGGCAGGTCCAGGTACTCGAAGATCCGGCCGAACAGCTCAAGCGAGCTCTGGATGTCCACGCCGACGCTCAGCAGCTGGACGGCGGGACGGAACAGGCTCTGCTGCAGCGTGGGGAAGGCGACGAGCGTGCCGATCGCGCTGGCCATGTGGTCCCCACCTCCGGTCAGGCCGGTGACCCAGTAGATGACCGCGGGCATGGCGGACATGACGATCTGGATCGTCGACTGGCGCCAGCGGCCCGCCATGTTCGAGCTGACCTCGAGGTCAGACAGCTTGCCTGACTCGGTGCCGAACGAGTCGGTGAGCGAGGCGGACCGGCCCATCGTGTGGCCGAGCAGGATGCCGCTGACCGACAGGGACTCCTGGACGATCGTGGAGAGCACGGAGAGCTGGCGCTGCCTGTCCCTGGTGATGCGGCGGCGCTCGGTGCCGACCCGGCGGCTCACCCACACGAACACGGGCATCATGACCAGCGAGGCGATCGTGAGCCGCCAGTCGAGGACGATCATCGCGATGACCGAGGCGACCACGGTGGTCAGGTTGGACACGAGGCTCGTGGCGGTGGTCGTGACGGTGGCCTGCATGCCGCCGATGTCGTTGGCGATGCGGGACTGCACCTCGCCGGTGCGGGTCCTGGTGAAGAAAGCGAGCGACATGCGCTGAAGGTGCGAGTAGACGGCCGTCCGCAGGTCGTGCATGACCCGCTGGCCGACGCGCGTGGAGACGTAGGTCTGCGACACGCCGAAGGAGCTGTTCGCGATCGCCACGACGATCATGCCGAGGGCGAGCACGGTGAGCAGGCCCGTCCGGCCCTGGGGGAGGGCGACGTCGATGACCTCGCGGATCAGGAACGGGTTGACGAGCGAGACGAGCGATGAGGCGGCGACGAGCGCGCCGACGAAGAGCAGGTTCCAGCGGTAGGGGCGGAAGAGCCGCGCGATGCGCCGCAGCGGGACGCGGGGGTTGCTTGCGGTACCCAATAAGGCCTCCTGGGGTAGGCGGTCATTTATTCATGATGGCTCAAACAGAGGGTAGCTCATAATTGTTCCCCGCTCAGTATGAGCACGGCTCCTGGTACCGTGGGGGCATGGGCGACGAGGACCCGGTGCGGCTCGCGGACCTGCTCCACCGGCTGACGAAGCGGCTGCGCCGGGCGCAGGCGGAGCGTCTCGTGCCGCTGGGCCTTACCCCGGCGCAGGAGCGCGCACTGCGCCTGATCACCCGGGGCGAGGAGCCGCTGCGGATGACGGAGCTGGCCGACCGGCTCGGCATCGTGCCGCGCTCGCTCACGACGGTGGTTGACGCGCTCGAGGAGGCCGGCCTCGTGCGCCGCGAGATCGACCCGCGCAACCGGCGTGCCATCCTCCTGCGCCTGACCGACCGCGGCGCCGCCGTCCGCGACGACCTGCGCGAGGCCAGGCGGCACGCCGCTGAAGACCTGTTCGCGCCGCTGTCCGCCGATGACCGCAAGACCCTGGCCGGCCTGCTGACGCTCCTCGACTCGGGACGCGCGCTGCCCGACGCCGTGGCCGAGCGACAGGGTTTAACCGGTCCTGGCGCGGACGATATACCCGCTGTGAGCCGTTTCGCTGCAGGGAATAAGTCGTGACCTGGCGGGTTCAAGAGCCCGCCGACATGCTCGGCCGGCTTGGCAAGCACTGGGGCTGGGCGCTCGCCTACGGCATCCTCACGCTGCTCGCGGGCGTGCTCGTGCTGGCCTGGCCGGGCGAGACGCTCCTGGTGCTCGCGGTCTTGTTCGGCGTCCAGCTGATCATTTCAGGGATATTCCGGTTCGTGGCCGCGCTCGCCTCCGAGGACCTGACCGGCGGGACACGGGTCCTGCTGGCGCTCCTTGGCGTGCTGTCGATCATCATCGGCCTGTGGGCGGTCCGCCACGTGCTGCTCACCCTGCTGGCGCTGACCGTGTTCCTCGGCATCTTCTGGGTCGTCAACGGCGTCATCGAAATATTCACCGCGCTCTCGCACCGGGAAATGCCCTCCCGCGGCTGGTCCGT
>JAWWPV010000708.1:0-3907 GCA_033854775.1 Trebonia sp. | reverse complement strand
GGGATCGCGGGCGAGGCGTTCGGTGACCGGGTGCCGAAGTGGATCACGCTGAACGAGCCGTGGGTCTCCGCGCACGTCGGCTACCGGGACGGGCGGCACGCGCCCGGCATCCGCGACGTCGCGCAGGCCGTCGCCGCCAACCACCACCTGCTGCTCGCGCACGGGCGGGCGGTCGCCGCGCTGCGCGCGGCACGCGCGCAGGCCGAGGTCGGGATCACGCTCAACCTGAGCGTGGAACGGCCGGTCACGCCGGAGGCCGCCGCCCACGCGGCCGAGCTTGAGGCGCGGCAGAACGGGGTGTACCTCGACCCGATCTTCCGCGGCCGGTACCCGGAACTGCTTGACGGCAACGCGGCCTACTCCCCCGCCGCGGTGCCCGGCCTGGTGCGGGACGGCGACTTCGGCGTCATCGGGGCACCGCTGGACTTCCTCGGCGTGAACTTCTACTCGCCGCACTACGTGGGCCTGCTCAACCCGGACGGCGAGCCGCGCCGCGGCGAGACGGTGACCGGGCCTGGCACGGTGTCGATTCAGCCGGAGGGCCTGCCGATCACCGCGATGAACTGGCTGGTCGAGCCAGGCGCCATCCGCGAGCTGCTGACCCGCGTCGTCGCGCCGGTGACCGGGGAGCTGCCGGTCTACGTCACGGAGAACGGGTCGGCCTGGCATGACTACGTCACCCAGGACGGGCAGGTGCACGACCAGGAGCGCATCTCCTACCTGCGCGGCCACCTGGCCGCCCTGCACGCGGCGATCGCCGACGGCGTGCCGCTGAAGGGGTACTTCGCCTGGTCGCTGCTTGACAACTTCGAGTGGGCCGAAGGGTACGCGAAGCGGTTCGGGCTCGCGTTCGTCGACTTCGAGACGCAGCGGCGGATCCTCAAGCGCAGCGGCGAGTTCTACGCGTCGGTGATCGCGGCCAACGCGGTGCCGGCTACGGGATCGTGACGCGATAGTTCTTCAGTACCTCCCTCAGCCAGGCGGTGCCGTCCTTGTCGTCTAGGTCGACGGTGAGCTCGGTCACCTCGTGCAGGAGGACGCGCTCGTAAGCTGTGCCGAAGTCCGCAGCGCACCGGTCGCCGAAGAGCACGACGGCGAGTCCCCCGCGGTTGCGCAGCGACTCCCAAACGAAGCCGTGCGCCCACTTGGCCTGCCTCCGCAGCCAGTGACCCCACTTTCTCGTGTACTCGTACTCGGCGCCATGGCCAGTCACCAGCCACGCGTCTTGGCCGACTGCTCCGAGGTCCTCCCCGGTAATCAGGCTGACCAGGTTCAGTTCCCTGGTCAGCGTGAGACCGGAGAGCTGACGCCCGGCAAGGGCGGCAAGTGGCACCAGCCGCTTGCCTCGCTCGTCGGGGACCAGGTTGCGCAGCAGGGTCTCGGCGAGGGCCGTCGTCTCGTCGAGCGCGATGTAATAGTACGAGTAGGGATCGTCTGCCGAGCCGTCGAAGCGCGCACTGGCCGGCACGCCCGCCAGCGTGGGCTTGAAGGACCGGGCGCTGTACGGTCGGTGGCTCACCCGCCACAGGCAGGTGCCGCGCCCTAGCAGGAAGCGGTTGGGCTGCCCGTCGAAGCGGACAGGGGGTTCCGCGACCGGCACGTCAGACCTCCTCGGTGACTGCGCGGGCCGCGCGCAGCAGCAGTTCGTCGGGAACGTCACCGATCAGGTCGCTTGGCCGTCCGTCGAGCCAGGCGTTGACGCCGAGCCACCAGTCGGCGACGCCCAGCGGGTCGGTCTCGGCGCCGAGCATGGTGTTGACGGTCCGGACGATGGGCGGCGGACCGCTGTCGCCTGCGAACTGGAAGCGCGGCCACTGCTGGCCGCCGTCCGGGCGGTCCAGCCGGATAAGGGCCGGGTCAGCAGGGTCAGCGCCGCGCAGCCGGACCTCCTCTTCGGTGAGCGCGGGCGCGCTCAGCAGCCGGTCTGCGACCTCGGCGAGGATGTCCTCAGGAGTGTCGTCATCGCCGTTGCTCTCCTCGGGCGTGAAGTCAGGCCCGCTGTCCGGCCCGCTGTCCGGCCCGGCGGCCAGTGCCTGAGCCGCTCCTCCCGCGGCGAGCAGGTCCTTGCGCAGCGTCGGCCAGTCGGGCTGCGCGCTCGTGTACAAGTAGCCCTTAGCCAGCGCGCGCCGCACTGGGTGACCGGGCGGCAGTTCCCTGACGAGCAGCTGCGTGATCCGGATGAGCGCGCCCGTGTGGCCGGCGCCGCCAACCTCCGCGATCAGGTTCCGCAGCTCTTGCCCGCGCGCGGCGTCCAGCCGGGAGATGACGTCGTCCCAGTGCTCGGTCAGCGACGCCATGGCGTCCTCGGCGGTCATCGGCTATCCCCTTACCTGGTAGCCCGCGACCGAGCGCCGTGCCTCGTCGAAACGGGCATTGTCGAGGCCGCTGGTCTGCAGGTCGAACCGCAGCTCGTGGCCGGAACGCGGCTCTCTCGCATGCACCGTCAGCAGCCCCGTCTCCGACATGAAGAAGGTGATCTCAAAGGGCGTTCCTGCGGGCAGCCGCGCCGGCAGGTGGCGCAGCAATCCCGAGCCGACCTTGCGGTTGTCGGCGAGGTCTTCCGACTCCTCGGGGCCGGCCTGCTCCCAGACCTCGATCTCCAGCGCCCGCTGGTTCTCGGCAGCGGTCTGAAAGGTGTACGGCCCGGTGTCTTCAGGCAGCGGGGTGTTGGCCGCGAGCAGGTGCATGACGATCTGCCGGGCGTGCAGCGGGTCGGTGAGGGCGAGCGGGTCGCGCCCGTCGACGGCCTTGACGCCGAACGCGCGCGGCACCACGGCGGCCACCCTGGCGGCGGCGAGCCGCCGGATCTCCGGTGCGGGTGGGGCTGATGAGCCGGCGGGCGCCACTGACGGACCGGCGGGGCCGACGGACAAGCCGGAGGATGGGGCCGGGCGAGCACGCCGCGCGCGGGCGAACAGCGCTGCGCCCTTGGCGACCGCGAGTTCCGGCTCGTGCAGCCGGGTGTCCACCCCGAGTCGCTCCTTCAGCACCCGGGCGACGGCCGGGAAACGGGACATGCCACCGACGAGCAGCACCTCGTCGAAGCGGGTGACGCCCTTGGCGCGCGCGGCGGCGATGGCGCGGTCGATCACCGCGACCGTGCGGTCGAGCAGGCCGGTTGTGAGATCCTCAACGGCGCTCCTGGTGAGCTCCACTATCGTCGTCGTACCGTCGAGCCGCATCAAGTGCCGCCGCGTCTGGACCGAGCTCAGCTCCTTCTTCAGCCGTTCGGCGGAGATGCGCAGGTCCTGCATGAACTGCGGGTTCTGCTCCGGCCGCAGCTCCGGGTGATCCGCGGTGACCCGGCTGAGGAGGTACGTGGCGATCGCCTGATCCCAGTCCGCGCCGCCGAGCCTGGCGTCCCCGTCGGTGCAGACCGCGACGATGTCATCGCCCTCCAGCCGGATCACCGTGGTGTCAAACGTTCCGCCGCCCAGGTCATACACCAGGGCGTGCTTCGGTTCCACGGCCGGGCCGTGCGCTGCCTGATAGTGGACGGCGGCCGCGGCCGGCTCATCGAGCACGTCGAGCACCTCGAGCCCGGCTAGCGCGCCGGCCCGCCGGGTGGCCTCCCGCTCCGCGATACCGAAGTAGGCCGGAACAGTGATCACCACGTCCCTGACCTCCTTGCCGGTCTGCTCGGCCGCGAGGCGGGCGAGCTCGCGCAGGATCAGCGCGGACACCGTCTCCGGCGTGTGGCGCTCGCCATGGAAGTCATAAGCCGCGTTGGTCCCCATGTCGCGCTTGACGAGCTGCGCGACGAGGGCCGGGGTGAGCAGCGCCTCCTCGCGCGCGGCCCGGCCGACGACCACGTTCTGCCTTGACTCGAAGAACACCGCGGACGGCGTCGTGTCCTCGCCGAGCGCACTCTTGATGATCACTGGACTGCCCGTCTCGTCGACGTACG
>JAWWPV010000707.1:0-3404 GCA_033854775.1 Trebonia sp. | reverse complement strand
CCGGGCCGCCGCCCCGGCCCCGAATCCGGATCCAGGGCCGGTGGCGCCCGGCGCGTCGCCGTCCTCGAGGTGGTGGCCGTGCTCGCGGCACCAGGCGGCGAGGTGGATGCGCAGTGCCTGGTGCCGGCCGGTAACGGTCAGCCGGTCGCCAGGGGCGAGCCGCGCGAGCGCCCTGGCGACCAGCAGGTGCCCGCCCTCGTCAAGCCCGAGGTCGGCGAGGTCGGCTACGTCAGGGGTGGCCATAGCGGCTAAGGCCGGTAGCCCGCCGCGGTGATCTCGCCGTTTTCGTCGTAGAACCCTGCCTCGTCGACGGCGCGCTCTAGCTGCCCGTAGCCGGACACGCGGGGCGGGCGCCACTCCTTGAGCCCCTCTAGGTCAAGCAGCGGGCGGAGGTCCGCGTCGGCGTAGTCCATGCCGCGCAGCAACGCCCCGAATCGTGAAATATCCGAATTGTCCCCAGCGCCCGCCGTCATCGTGCAGTGGTCGTACACCGGAGTCTGCGCCAGGACCTGGACCGACCCGGCGGGAAGCACCCCCTCGCGGCCGAAGAGCAGCAGGTTGGAGTCGATCATGCACGCCGCGTCCACCCGGCCGGCGGGATCGGCGGCGAAGAGCGCGCGGGCCGCCTCCCGCTCGCCGCCGACGTGGTCGCCGTGCAGCCCGACGCCGATGTCGAAGCGCCGTACGGCGACGTCGGCGCCCGGGACCAGGCCGGCCGACCGCAGCAGCGACAGCGGCAGCAGCGTGGCCTGCGGTGAGTCCACCGCGCCCGTCGCCACGACCCGCCCCGCCAGGTCGGCGATCGACGCGACGGGCGAGTCGGCCCGCACCACGATCACCGAGCGCAGGTCGCAGTCGGTGTCGCGCATGGTGACCGGAGTCAAGGGAACCCCGCGGGAAGCAGCGAGCCGCCGGGCGCGTACCCAGGCGAGCGGTGAGTTCCAGGCGACGTCGATACGCCCGTCCACGAGGTCGCGAACCTGCCGCTCGTAGTTCGAGTACAGGACGTAATCGAAGTCAAGGCCACTAGAGCGCAGCCAGGCGCGGAACCCGTCCCAGATCGTGACGACTTTCGGGTCATAGGCGACAGCCCCCAGCAAAACGCCCATCAGGCCTCCCCGAGCAGCGGCAGCCCGAGCAGCGCGCGGCCGATGAAGTCGTACAGGGCATCGGTCGTGGGAGCCATCACCCGCGCCGCCCGTGAGTCGCGGAAGAGCCGCTCGACCACCGACTCCTTGCGGAACGCCGCCCCGCCGCCGGCCTTGAGCGCGAGGTCAGCCGCGTCCGCCGCCGCCTCGCCCGCCGCCGCCTTCACCTCAAGCACCAGCAGCTGCGCGTCCTCGCGTCCGCTCTCCACCGCCGAAAGAGCCGCGGAAATCAGCGCCCAGGTCCGGTCGGCCTCGATCCGCAGCCGCGCGAGCTGCGCGCGCGGCACCGTCTGCTGCGCGAGCGACAGGCCGAGATGCTCCAACCGGGTCCGCCCCAGGTGCGCGCCCGTCTCCTCGGCTAGCCGGCGCAGCAGCCCCGCGCTCATCGCCGCCGAGCAGATCAGGAACATCGGCAGCACCGCCGCTAGCGCCAGGTCGAGTCCGGCCCCGTCGGTGCCGAGCATCGCGCTCAGCGGCACCGTTACGCCGTCCGCCGTCATCGGCGCCGAGGAATTGCCGCGCAGCCCCAGCCCGTCGAACGTCCCGGCCACGGACAGCCCGGCGGCGTCGGCCGGCACGAGCCACAGCGTCATCGGCCCGGCCCCGGTCTCACCGCGCAGGGGCTGGCTCGACCACACGTAGCTGTCGGCGTGCCCCGCCGAGGTGACCCAGCTCTTCGACGCGTCGAGCCGGACGGTCTGCCCGTCGCCGGTGAGCTCGGCGCTGGAAAGCGGCGCCCAGAAATGGGACCGCGACCCGGTCTCGGAGAACGCCAGCGTCGACAGGTGCGGGCCGGCCGCGATCGCGGTCAGCGTGTCCTTGTCCCCGGCCGCCGTCAGTGCTGCGACCGCTGAGTAGTGCATGGTCACGACCATCGCGGTAGACCCGCAGACGGAACCGAGCTCACGGACCACGTCCGCGGCCTCGCGCAGTCCCGCGCCACCGCCGCCCAAGTCGGCTGGCACGGTAAGCGCCAGCAGCCCGGCCGCGCCAAGCGCGCTGACCTGCTCCCCGGGGAACTCACCGGAAGCGTCGACTTCCGTCGCCCTAGGTGCCACAACCTCGTCGATGACCCGGAGGAGCGCGTCGCGATACGACTCCTGAGATGGCATTGCCGCCTGCCTCTCGTTGGTGCGCGGACATACCGGTCCGCTCCAGCCCAGCCAGACCGACCGGACGTCTCTTATGTTGTGCTGTTGCGCTCGCCGCCCGCTAGGGCCGCCGGCCACAAAAAGCACCTCGGCCGATTATACGAATCCCAGATCGCGCCGCCCAGGCCGCCTATCCCACCGCGTCGGCGCGGATGTGCTCGAAGATCAGCGACGTCTCGGTGTAGGAGACGTCCCCGTTGGAGGACAGCGTCTCGACGAATTCCCGCAGCGACGACGTGGATGCCGCCGCGACGTGCAGCAGGAAGTCGTCCTTGCCGGCCAGGAAGAACACGTTCAGCACCTCAGGCAGCCCCGCCACCCCCGCGACGAACCCGCGGATCCGGCTGCGGGCGTGCGACTGCAACCGGACGGCGATCATCGCCTGCAACGGCCGCCCGAGCGCGGCCGGGTCCACGTCGGCGTGGTAGCCGCGGATCACGCCGCGCTCGCGCAGTGACCTGACCCGGCCGAGGCAGGTCGACGGCGCGATGCCGACCCGCTCGGCGAGCGCGTTGTTCGCGATCCTGGCGTCCCGCGCCATCTCGTGCACGATGTGCCGGTCGATGTCGTCCAGGTCGCCCGCGTCGCCCGTTCCGCCCGGGCTCGCCTGCCCGCCGGTCAAGTCCGGCCGAACACGATTCGGCTGGACATCCGAAGTGAACGATCCTGGTGAAGTTCCCGCCATCATGACCACAGTCTACAGAATCTTGTTCATGAATCTAGCAACTTTTCCGACTAAAATGCATCATGTAAGTGGTGGGACGGGACCGCACCGGGCACGGTAACTGTGCGCGAGAAGCGTCCGCCGCCAGCTAAGAAAGGCAGATACGCGATGAAGGTAGGCATCCCCCGCGAGGTCAAGAACCACGAGTACCGCGTCGCCATCACCCCGGCGGGCGTGCGCGAACTGGTGAACCACGGCCACGAGGCCTACCTGGAGAAGGACGCGGGCGTCGGCTCCCAGCTCACCGACGACGCCTACACCGCCGCCGGTGCCACCATCATCCCAGACGCAGACGAAGTGTGGGGCATCGCCGACATGGTGCTCAAGGTCAAGGAGCCGATCGCGGAGGAGTACCACCGCATGCGCCCGGGCCTGACGCTG
>JAWWPV010000706.1:0-7205 GCA_033854775.1 Trebonia sp. | reverse complement strand
GGAACCGTATCAGCCGCGTTTCACGGTGAAGCCAGGCATAACCGGGCTGTGGCAGGTCAGCGGCCGCAGCCGGCTTTCGATGCGCGCAGCCCTCGAACTCGACGTCGAATACGTGCGGCGTCGCAGCATAGCCCTGGACCTCAGTATCTTGGTCAGGACGTTGCCAGCCCTTTTCCGTGGAGGCGCGAGTTGATGGCTGGCAGGCTCTCATCACGGAGGGCGGACCACCGGAGCGAATGCTGGATACCCTCGGCGATGTCGTACCGCGGTCGCCAGCCAAGCAGTCGCTCCGCGCGGCCGACGCGGGTATAGGCGCCGGCGACGTCACCAGGTCGCCGGCCGGCCTCACACACCTCGACCGGGTGACCGGACACCTGGTTGAACGCGTCGAGGAGCTCCCGGACCGTAGTACCCGTGCCGCTGCCCAGGTTAATTACCGTCACCGGTCCGGGCAGGTCGTCGAAGCGGGCCAGTGCGGCCACGTGCGCCGCCGCCAGGTCCCAGACGTGTACGTAGTCCCGGATGCCCGTCCCGTCGCGCGTCGGCCAGTCGGTCCCGGTTATCAGGAATGGGATGCCTTGTTCTCGCGCCTGGATCATCTTGCCCAAGGCGTTCGTCGGTTGGCGAAGCTGCAGCCCGGTCCGCATCTTGGGATCCGCGCCGACCGGGTTGAAGTACCGCAGAGACAACACACGGACGGCTTGGGAGGCACCGATGTCGGCGAACATCGCCTCGCATACCGCCTTGGTCCGCGCGTACGGGCTCTGCGGGTCGATGGCCGAGTCTTCGTCAACCGTCAGGTCCGCATTGGCGCGGTAGATGGCGGCCGACGAACTGAAGATCAGTCGACCGCAGCCGTTGCGCAGCAGGTGCGCGGCGAAGGCCAGGCTCTTGGCGACATTCGCCTGGTAATACCTGATCGGGTCGGCGACCGAGTCTGGGACGACGATCAGGGCCGCGGCGTGGATGGCGGCGCTGATGTCCGGGTGTTCGGTGAAGATGTGATCGATCAGCGGCCCGTCGGCGATATCGCCCTGGTAGAACGCGTGACCAGCCGCGAACTCGCGTCTGCCGGTTACCAGGCTGTCCAGGATCACCGTGCTGATCCCCGCGTCGAAGCAAGCCGATGCGATCGTGCTGCCTATGTACCCGGCGCCCCCAGCGATCAGGACCTTCATCGTCCGCGTTTCCTCCGTCGCCATGGGTCCGGCGCCCCATGCGCCGACGGATGAAAGCGTAACGGCGGCGGCCGCTGCCGGAGATTCGCCAATTGCACTGGCCAACTACGTCGACTGGGGAAGGGCCAAGGATCGACCACCCTAATCTGACGTAGGCCCAGCCGCCCATGCGGGGATGTCGTTCCGCGCGGAAATGCGTAAGGTTCCGAGAATAGGGTCGCCGATCGAGGAAACTCCGAAGACGCAGGACCGAGACAGGGGGGTGTGATGCGCGAACGCAGTCACACGAAATTCGGGTCGGCGTCGTCGGACAATGGCTTGCGAATCGCCATGATCGCGTACACCTTGTATGCTTTTGATCCTCGCGTCAAACGAGCAGCGGAGGCATTGACCGAGAGCGGCCACCAGGTCGACGTCTTCACCCTCGCCTGCGACGGGTTGAGAGCGAACAGCGACGGCGGGCCATTTCGCATCTACTCCCTTCGCTTGAAAAAGCAGCAGACCGGACTCGCCCGCTACGCCTTTGAGTACGGCGCGTTCTTCTTGTGGGCCCTCGTCCGCGTGAGCCTTCTTCAGGCCAGGCGCCGGTACGACGTCGTCTACGTACACAACATGCCGAACTTCCTGGTGTTCGCCGGACTGGTCCCCAAGATCGGCGGAGCCAAGATCGTCCTCGATGTCCATGATCCCGGAGCCGAATTGCTAGCGGATATTCGTGGGCGCGATCTTCCGCCGTTGGTTAAGCATCTGGCGAATGCCGAGGAACGGATTAGCCTTTCCTTTTCTGACACGGTCATTACTGTCAATGAGTCGATGCGGCGTCGGCTGAGCGCGATGTCGTCACGACCGGTGTCAGTGGTGATGAACCTCCCTGATACGGGTCGTTTCGTCCCGCCGGACGCGCTCCGGGGCAATGGCGGCTTCGACTGGGTTGTGTACTGCGGCAGCATCGCTCGCCGCAACGGTGTCGATCTGATTGTGCGAGCGGTTCCGCTGCTTGTTGAGGATTTTCCTTTGTTGCGGTTCCGGATAATCGGGGAAGGTCCTGCCCTGGAGCCCGCAGTGCGGCGGGCCGAGGAGCTAGGGGTCGCGAACCGCGTTGAATTCTGCGGGCTAGTTGCCAACGGCCAGATCCCCTCCCTGCTGAACGGCGCGGCCGCGGGGATATCACCGCAACGCGGCGGCGTCTTCGGTTCTCTTGTGTTCTCGATGAAGGTCGCCGAGTACATCGCGCTCGGCCTGCCGGTGATCTGCTCGGGCACCGCCACGATGCGGCACTACTTTTCCGATGACGAACTGCTCTTTTTCGAACCGGAGAACGCGGCGGATCTCGCCCGGGCGATCCGTGCCCTGCTGACCGATCCGGCGGCGGCCGAGGGGCGGGCGGCCAGGAGCCGGATAAAGCTTGACGAACTCGACTGGTCTGCCCAGAAAAAGACGCTTGTGGAGACCGTCGAAGCGCTGGCTGGCTCCAAGTCGCACGGCAAGAACAAGGGGATGGAGATAGCGAATCATGCTTAATTCGAGCGGTTCTCCCGGTTCATCGGCGGCAGCGGTGCTGGTCGTCGGCCTCGGGGAGATCGGACGGCCATTGCTGGAGATCTTGCGCGGGGCACACGTCGCCGCGGGGCGGGATGTCGAGGATCGTCCCTTCGACGGAGTCCAGGTCCTTCATCTCTGCTTCCCGTACAGCACCGATTTCGTATCGTCCGCGGCCCGCTACGTCTCGATATATGAGCCCGAGGTCGTCGTGGTTAACAGCACCGTGGTTCCCGGTACGACCACGGAAATCCAGGAAAAGACGGGCGTCCCTGCCGTCTACAGCCCCGTACGCGGTAAGCATGCCCAGATGGCGGACGAACTGCGGCACTACCGGAAGTTCGTCGCCGGCTCGTCGGCGCAGGCCGTCGCGCTGGTGGAGGACCACTTCGCTGCCGCGGGCATAACCACGCGACGCATGTCGTCCCCCGAGGCGCTCGAACTCGCAAAGCTCCTGGAGACCACCTACTTCGGCATGCTGGTCGCCTGGGCGCAGGAGATGGACCGTTTCGCCGACGCCGTCGACGCGAATTACTGGGAAACGACCGCTTTCCTGGAAGAGATCGACTTTCTTCCGCCAGTCGGATTTCAGCCAGGCTACATAGGCGGGCACTGCGTCATGCCGAACCTCGAGCTACTCGAGCAGGTACGGCGTTCCCAGTTCATCGACGTCATGCGGGAATCCAACAGTCGCCGCGCGCGCGAGTTGCAGGAGCGCGGGCTGTCTACCACCGACCGACTTTCGCCTCGGCCAACTCGCAGCGGGAGGGCGGACCGTGACTGACGTCAACGTCGCCATCATCGGCGCCGGGCCGTACGGGCTCGCCGCTGCCGCGCATCTGCGCCGGGCTGGGGTAGACGTCCGGATCTTCGGGGAGCCGATGTCGTTCTGGCAGAACAACATGCCGGCCGGCCTGCTGCTGCGCTCCAACTGGACAGCCACCTGCATCGCGGAATACGAGGGCGAGCTGTCCCTGGACTCATTTTGCGCCGCCACCGGCACCAGCTTTGGCTCGCCGGTACCGCTGGATCGCTTCATCGACTACGGCATCTGGGTACAGCGCCAAGTCGCACCGGACGTTGACCGCCGCCTGGTGCAGACGCTGGAAACAGGCCCAGGCGGATTCAGGCTCACCCTCGCTGACGGTACCGCGATCAGCGCCAGCCGGGTGCTCGTCGCGGCCGGCATCGCATTGTTCGCCAACCGCCCGGCGATGGGCGCCGGGTTGCCGTCCGAGTTGGCCTCGCACACTGGTGACCACCGCGATTTCCTGCGCTTCCGCGGTGCGCGGGTGCTGGTGGTGGGCGGCGGGCAGAGCGCGCTTGAGTGCGCCGCCCTGCTTCAGGAGAGCGGCGCCCGCGCCGAAGTGGCCGTCCGGTCGGATCACATTCAGTGGCTGCACGGCGGAAAATACCAGCGGAAGCTCGGCCCGTACGCCGGGCTGGTGTACGCGCCCACCGATGTCGGCCCGATGGGGCTGTCCCGGCTGGTGGCGGCGCCCGACCTGTTCCGGCGCTTGCCGCGGCAAGCCCAGACTCCGCTCGCCTACCGCTCTATCCGCCCGGCTGGCGCAGCCTGGCTGCCGCCACGGCTCACGGAGGTACCGATCAAGTTGGGCCGCACCGTGGTTTCCGCGACTCCACGAGAGGGGCAGGTCCGCGTCAGCTTCGCTGACGGCGACGCCCAGACCGTGGACCACCTGCTCTTCGGCACCGGCTACCAGGTGGACATCACGCGTTACCCGTTCCTGACCCCCCGGCTAACCGGGCAGATCAGGCGGGCCGGCGGGTACCCCCTGCTCGGCCGCGGGATGGAATCGTCCGTGCCTGGCCTGCATTTCCTCGGCGCTCCGGCCGCATGGAGCTTCGGGCCGATCGTGCGCTTCGTGTCCGGTGGCTGGTACACCAGCCGCGCGCTGGTACGGGCAATCGCAGGCCCGTCCCGGCTCCGTGCGGCTTCGGCCGCAGCGCCCGTTCCGGCTGAAGCGGGACAGACGCCGTGACCGTCAGGACATCACGCGCTGTACAGCGGGCCGGCCAGGGCTTGTCTAGCCCAGATGTTGGCGCAGTGGTGATCGGCGGTGGCTGCCAGGGCCTGGGTATCGCGCGCAGTCTCGGAAGGCGCGGCATCCCCGTGTGCCTCATCGATGATGAGGTCTCCATCGCGCGCGCGTCTCGATTCGTCCGGAACTCCATTCGCGTACCCAGCCTGCGGACCGAGCAGGCTCTGCTCGACGCTTTGGCGCTGGCCCGCGACAGGTTCAGCCACTCCGGCTGGGTCCTGTATCCAACGCGGGAGGAGAACATCGTCAGCATCGCGGCTAACCGAGACGAACTCCAGCGAGAATTCCGGGTGCCCACCCCCGGACTGGACTCAGTCCGGCATGCCTGGGACAAGCGGAAGGTATACCGCCTGGCCGAACAACTGTCCATCCCCGTCCCCCGGACGTGGTTCCCGCAGTCAGAGGAGGATCTGGCCGCGATCGAGGTTGCTGACCCGGTAATCCTGAAGCCTGCGATCAAAGAGCACTTCTTCTACGCCACGCACGCCAAGGCCTGGCGGGCCAACACCGCAGCGGAGTTGCTTGCCGCCTTCCGCCGGGCCACGGAGATCATGCCGGCCAGCGAGGTCATCGTCCAGGAGATGATCCCCGGAGGTGGTGAGCAGCAGTATGCCTACTGCGCGTTCTTCCGCGAGGGCCGCCCGGCTGCGAGCATGACGGTGCGGCGACGCCGCCAGCATCCGTCGGACTTCGGCGTCGCGAGCACTTTTGTCGAGACGATCTCGCTCGCAGAGCTCGCGGAACCGTCATGCCGTTTCCTGGCCGCCATCGACTACTACGGGCTGGTCGAGCTCGAATACAAGCGCGATCCGCGCGACGGCGCCTACAAGCTCCTGGACGTCAACGCCAGGACATGGGGGTACCACACGCTCGGCGGGCCGGCCGGGGTGGATTTCCCTTACCTGCTGTTCCGCGATCAGATCGGTGCGCCGGCGGAAGAGGCACACGCCAGGCCCGGTGTCCGCTGGATCCGGCTGAGCACCGACGTTCCCAACGCGCTGCGAGACATCTGCGCGGGCCGGTTGCGTCCAGGGGAGTACCTGCGCTCCCTGCGTGGCGTGAACACCGAGGCGGTGTTCACGATCAACGATCCCCTGCCGGGCCTTTTCGAGATCGCGCTCCTGCCCTATCTCGCGCTCAAACGCGGCCTGTGACGGTGCCACAGCCGGGCCAGGCGTCAGCCAAAGGGGGAAACTTTGTTCGAGACATCTCATCCCTTCGCCTTCTTTGACTACTTCCGCGTCCCCTACGAGTTGCTGCCGCCCCGGCAGCCGAACGGCCCCGTCGGCGCGGCGGCCTTCGCGCGCACGCTGACCGTCGTGGCATCTCCCGGCCAGGATTCGCGCTCCCTCATGTGGATCGGGGCCGACGCCAGGCCCGCGGCGCGCAGTGCGGCGGGCCAACTCGGCTGCTACCGGCTTGACAACTTCACTTTCTTCGGGCACGTAGCGGCGGACGGCGCTGTCCAGGCCATGCTCCCGCGGTCGGGGCGGGGCTGGCACCCGGCCGAACCCATCCGGACCGCCGACGGGCGTCAGGTGGCTGCTATCTGGCGGGATACGGATGGCAACGTGTTCCTGCCGTTCGATCCCGGCGAGGTGATGGGGCTGTACTGGTCAGAGGGTTACCGGGAGATCGGGCGCTCCGGCATCGCCGCCTTCGGCCGCGCCGCCGCGCTGCGCGGCTACTACCTCGCCCGCCCGGCCATGCCCCGGTCGGTTCAGCTTGCGCTGCGGCGTCTGTTCACCCGGGTGCAGGCCGCCTCCTCCTTCCCTGGATGGCCGATCGAGGACAGCCTGCACGACTTCTACGACTGGCTGTTCGCCGTGATCGCCGAGCTGGCAGCTAGGCCGGTGCCCTTCCTTGGCTTGTGGCCGGACGGCCGGTCGTGGGCTCTCGTGCTGACCCATGACGTGGAAACCGCCGTCGGCTACTCCGAGATGGACCTGCTGCGCGGTCCGGAGCGTGCACGCGGATACCGGTCGTCCTGGAACTTCGTCGGCGATCGCTACCAGGTCGATGACGAAACAGTCCGCTCGCTACAGGACGACGGCTGCGAGATCGGGGTACACGGGCTGCGGCACGACGGCCGGGACCTTGCCGCGCGGCTCATCGACGAGCGGCTGCCGGCCATGTGGGAGCACGCCGGCCGATGGAATGCCGTCGGGTTCCGGTCGCCTGCCACTCACCGAGACTGGGAGCTTATGCACCGGCTCGGATTCGAGTACGACTCTTCCTACACCGACACCGACCCATACGAGCCGCAGCCGGGTGGCTGCTGCACCTACCTGCCCTACTTCAACCGCGACACGGTCGAACTCCCCATCACTCTGCCGCAGGACCACACGCTGTTCACTATCCTGCGGCACGCGGACGCCGCCTTGTGGCTGCGAAAGGCGGGGCACATCCGGGACCGCGGCGGCAT
>JAWWPV010000705.1:0-3868 GCA_033854775.1 Trebonia sp. | reverse complement strand
CCCGCCAGCCAGCCCCGCAGCGCGGCCAGGTCAAGAGCCCCGGGGTCAGCGACACCGTGCCGCCATGCGTGCTCAAGAAGCGACTGAACGTCACCCTGGTAGGCGCGGACGGTGTGGCGCGACAGCGCGCGCTCCGCGGCAAGGTGCCGGGAGAACTCCGCCAGCGCCGAACTCAGCGCCGCGGGCAGGCCCTCAGCCGGGCCAGCCCCCGCCGGGCCATCCCCGGCCGACGTGACCGCGGGATGCGGGGGGTCGTCCCTTCCTGGGGCTACAGCCATGGGCAAAAGTGTGTACCCGGTCAGGCGACTTGGGAACGACCTCGCCAATGTTTTGCCGCCCTGTTGCTGTCATCTTCCTGGGGACACGGCGGTCAGGGGCGGCGCAGGCGCCAGCCGTCATCGCACCGCTCGACGAAGCCGCCGGTGGCGAGCTTCCCCAGGAGGGTGGCCGTCGTCGCCGGGGCAAGGCCCGCCCGCTGCGCCACCCGGACCGTTCCCATGCCTCCTCGGCGTGGCATCGCGTCGAGGACCTTGGCAGACTCCAGGTCAAGCAGGTCGCGAGGGAAAACGGGCATTGCCTGGCGGCGGCTCGCCAACTGGACCACTGTGCCCGGCTCGGCAGCCGACGGCTCGCCGATCACTGGCTCGCCGACCGGGGACACGTGCTCGATGACCTCGGCCGCGCTGGTGACGAGCGTGCCCTGCCACTCCCTTATTACTTGGTGGCACCCGGCGGACAGGTCGGAGGTGATCGGCCCGGGTACCGCCATCAGGCGCCGACGCAGGTCCCTGGCGTAACGCGCGGTGTTGACCGCACCGCTGCGCTGGCCCGCCTCCACCACCAGCGTCCCGGTCGCCAGCGCGGCAATCATCCGGTTGCGAACGAGGAATCTGAGCCTGCTCACGTGCCGGCCGGGCGGCCACTCGCTCACGATCACGCCCTGAGCCGCGATCGCGTCGAACAGCTCCGCGTGGGCGGTCGGGTAGGGCACGTCCACGCCGCAGGCGAGCACGGCGATCGTGACCCCGTCGGCGGCGAGGGCGCCTCGGTGCGCCGCGGCGTCGACGCCGAAGGCGCCGCCGGAGACCACCGCCACGCCGCGCGCCGCGACTGACGCGGCGAACTCGGACGCCACGTACGAGCCATAAGCGGTGGCGGCTCGCGAGCCGACGATCGCGACCGAGCGAAGGCAGCTGAACCGCAGGTCCGCGTTGCCGCGCAGCCATAGCGCGTAGGGCTGGTCATCCCCCAGGTCTGCCAACTGTCCCGGCCATTCCGGGTCGCCCGGGCATGCCAGCCTGATCCCCGACTCGCCGAAGGCGAGTATCTGCTCCGGTGCCGGCAACTCGGGCAGCCGAGTCCGCCACCGCTCCATGGCGGCTTTTATCGCCTCGTGCGCCTTCCCGCGCGGGACGCCGGAACCGGTCCGCTGGCCGGCCATGTTGCCGACAAGTTCGGTGGCGCCGAGCGGGCGACCCGTTTTGATCGCGTCAAGCGTCACGGCCGCGCCGTGGACCCGGATCAGCTGCCCAAGCCAGCGGTCGGTGGGCTCCGCCAGGTAGGTCAGGGCCGCGCGGGCGTACGCCTCGTCGGTTAGCTTGCCGTTCATTGAGCGACCCCTAGCCATAGTCCGATCGCGAGGTTGATCTGGTCGGGTCCTGGCTGGTCCTTGCCGTCCAGGTCGGCCAGCGACCAGGCGACGCGGACGATCTTGTCCGCCCCCCTGGCGGATACCTGGCCGAGCTCCATGGCCCGGTCCAGAGACGTGAGAGCCCCGGGCTTGGGCGGGAACGCGCGGCGCAGCGCCGATCCGGGGACCTCGGCGTTCACCCGCCATGGGGTCCCGGCCAGCCGGGCCGCGCACCGCTCGCGGGCGGCGGCGACCCGCTCGGCGACGACGGCGGACGGCTCAGCGAACTTGCGGTCGTAGAGCATGTCGCGACGGGACACGGGCTGGAGCCTGACCTTGACGTCGACCCGGTCAAGCAGCGGCCCGGAAATCCGGGCGAGGTAGCGGCGCCGGGCGGCCGGGGAACAGGAGCACCCGGTCTTGCCCGGCCCCGCGGTCTTCGCGCACGGGCACGGGTTGGCCGCGAGGACCAGGGTGAACCGGGCGGGGAAGACGGCCTGCGTGCCGGCCCTGGCGATTACCACCTCGCCCGACTCAAGTGGCTGGCGCAGCGCGTCGAGGACGTCGCGGTTAAACTCGGGCGCCTCATCCAGGAAGAGGATTCCCCGATGCGCCAGGCTCGCGGCGCCCGGGTGGATGACACCGCCGCTGCCGCCGCCGACGATCGCGGCCATCGACGAGGTGTGGTGCGGTGCGCAGAACGGCGGGACGGTCTTCAGCCCAGATCCCGGTGTCAGGCGCCCGGCGACCGAGTGGATCGAGGTGACCTCGATCGCCGCCGCCACCTCCAGTGGCGGCAGGATCGTCGGCAGCCGCTCGGCCAGCATCGTCTTTCCCGCTCCCGGCGGGCCGAGCAGGGACAGGTTGTGCCCGCCGGCCGCGCAGATCTCCACCGCCAGCCGCGCCTCCGCCTGGCCGAGCACCTCCGCCAGGTCCAGTCTCTTGGCCAGTGCGAAGCGCGAGTCGGGCGCCGGCCCCCATGGCGGCTCGGGAATGGGGGGCATCGTCGGCGGCGGACCGCCGCGCAGCCAGACGATCACCTCCATGAGGTTGCTCGCCCCGATCACCTGGACGCCGGGTACCAGGGCGCCCTCCGCGACGTTCTGCGCGGCGACCACCACGGTGTCCACGCCCGCCTCGGCCGCCACCACCGCGGGCAGCACGCCGGGAACCGGGCGCAGCCGCCCGTCCAGACCCAGCTCGGCCAGGAACATCTTCCCGGCAAGCGCGTCTACGGGCACCGCCTCGGCCGCGGCGAGAATGGCCACGGCGATGGCCAGGTCAAAGCCAGATCCGCGCTTGGGCAGGGCGGCGGGCGAGAGGCCGACGGTGATCTTCGAGTTCGGCCAGGTCTGCCCGCTGTTGACGATCGCCGCGCGGATCCGGTCCCGCGCCTCGCGCAGCGCCGTGTCCGGCAGGCCGACCAGGATCGTCGCGGGCAGCCCGCTGGCGATGTCCGCCTCCACCTCGATCAGGTGGCCGCGGACCCCGACGAGGGCGACCGAGTAGGTACGGGCGAGGGCCACTCACCCCACCCCCCGGACGTGCTCGATCGTGAACCCGCCGACGCCGTCGCGCAGCAGGCCCACCACGTCGATCCGTATATGGTCGAACCGGATGCCGTGCGCGGCCAGCCACTGTGCCGCGAGCCTGCGCAGCCGCCTGCGCTTCGCCTGGCCGACCGCGTCGAGCGGCGTGCCGAACCGCGTCCCCGACCGGGTCTTCACCTCGCAGACGACGAACGTGCGCCGGTCGGCCGCGACGATGTCAATCTCACCGTCGGCGCACCGCCAGTTGCGGTCCAGGATCCGGAAACCGCAGCCCTCCAGGTAGCTGACCGCCGCCTGTTCGCCTTCCTTGCCAAGCACGTCTTTCGCGCCCATCGCCACCACCTCCGCATTCGACGATGGCGCGCGAGGCAATGAACCGCCGCAAGGATTTGCCAGCTGTGGATATACCAAGGAGTCAAGATCAACTGTGGATAAAGACGGCCGAATGTCGGACTCTCGTGCTTTAATCGCGCCTCTACCAGCCGCGTTCGCAGCGCAGCACGGCGACAAAGTGATAAGAATCAGCATCTCTGCCGGATAGGTTCCCTCTCGCTTTAACGCGCGCCACTGAAGGCCAGCCATCGGGGACCCGCAGCCCGCGGCCACCTCAGCCGCTCACCTCAGCCCAACCGTCCCACCCCAGCCGTGCTGACCGACTGGAAGTAAGCCGGCATTCGTCGCCGTGTCC
>JAWWPV010000704.1:0-3191 GCA_033854775.1 Trebonia sp. | reverse complement strand
AGCGCCGCGAGCTCGTCGAGGTTCGGCTTGACGATGGCGGGCCCCGCGGTCAATCCCTCGCGCAGCGCGTCACCGGACGTGTCAAGCACCGCGGGCACGCCCGCGGCGGTGGCCGCCGCGATCAGCTCGGCGTAGGCGGCAGGCGGCAGTCCCTGTGGCAGGCTGCCGGACAGCACCACGACCGAGGCGCGTTCCAGGGCCTCGCCGTACCCGACCAGAAACCGCTCGAACTCGGCCGCACTGACCCGGGGGCCCGGCTCGTTGAACAGCGCGACCGTGCCGCGGTCGTCGACCACGCTGAAGGTGCGCCGGGTCTCGCCGCCGGCAGGAGTGAAGGCCGCGGGCACTCCGAGCTGGAGCAGCCCCGCCTCCACCGCGGTGCCGGTGGTACCGCCGGCCAGCCCCGTCAAAAGAACTTTTATCCCGAACGAGTTCAGGGTTCTCGCGACGTTCGCCCCCTTGCCCCCTGGGCGGGCATAGACGGCGGTCGGCCGGTTCACCCCCGCCCAGTCCACGCGCGGCACGTGGTGGGTGATGTCGAGTGCAGGGTTGAGGCAGACGACCACGATCATGGCGTCTCGCCGGAACCCGCGGGCGCGAGGATCACCGAGCGGGTCAGGTTGCGCGGCCGGTCCGGGTCGAGGCCCGCCGCCCGCGCCTTCGCGAGGGCGACCAGGTGCACTTGGACAAGCGCGGCCATCGGGTCCTCGTCGCCTGCCCAGGCGAGGCCGCCGGCCAGCGCGATGTCATCGGCGAGCCCGGCGGGCACCGGCCCGAACACCCATACGACACTGTGCTCCCCGGTGACCGCCGCCGGGCCGTGCCGGTACTCCATGGCGGGATAGGACTCGGTCCATATGCCCGCCGACTCGCGCAGCTTCAGTGCCGCCTCGTTGGCCACGCCGTAGGTCCAGCCGCTGCCGAGGAAGGTGAACTGGCCCGCGGCAAGCAGCTCCGCGGGGACCGGCTCGGCGAGCACCCGCTCCGCCGCCCGCGCCGACGGGCCGATGTCGTAGCCCAGGTGCGCGCGGAGCAGTGCCAGCTCCGTGGTGGCGAACCTGGTCTGCACCACGGACTCCTCGTCCGCGAAGGCCAGCTCGATCACCTCGTCGACGGCATGACCCACCGGAGTCCGCGCGTCCGTCGTGATGGCGACGGTCGGACTGGCACCACGCACTCGTTCTGCTGCCTCCTGAATTTCCGTGGTTGTGCCCGACCTGGACAGGAAGAGCGTGCGGTCGTAATGCCGCCCGCGCGGCATTTCCGAGGCGGTGAACGCGTCGGTTTCCCCCTGTCCTGACTCCTCCCTGGCCGCCGCGTAGGACTGCGCGATAAACCACGAGGTGCCGCAGCCGACAACCGCGACGCGTTCACCGCGAGCCGGCAGAAGTCCTGCCACGTCCCTGGCCAGTCCGGCCGCCTGGCGCCAGCAGGCCGGCTGCGAAGCGATCTCCTGCTCCGTCCGAACGCCCGCTACTGCCTGCTCCTGCGTCACTGAGGCCTCCTTGCCCATCACTGAATCGATCTCCTCTGCTGTGCGCGTTTCCCGCGCCCGTTTCCGCCCGTCCGACTCTGCCCTGGCGCCGCTCACATTCCGGCGAGCCCGGTCGCGGCTACTGACCGGATGAAGTACCGCTGGGCGACGAAGAAGACGATCAGCATGGGGATCAGGCTCATCACGTTCCCCGCCATCAGCAGGGTCCACTCGGTCGAGTGCGCCCCCTGGAAGGTGGCTAGCCCCAGGGGCAGCGTCATCTGGCCAGTGGACGTGACGGCGATGAGCGGCCAAAGGAAGTTGTTCCAGGAGTCGAGGAACGTCAGCGCCGCGAGCGTGGCCAGCGGCGGGGTCGCGAGCGGCAGCACGATTCTGATCAGCACGGTGAGCCTGCTTGCCCCGTCCACGCGGGCCGACTCCTCGTACTCAAGCGGCAGGGTGCGGAAGAACTGGCGCATGAAGAAGACACCGAAGGCGGTCGCCGCGTTGGGCAGGATCAGCGCGCCGATGTGGTTGATGCCAACCCCGGCCAGGACGTGCACGCCCAGCCATTTGGTGATGACGAACCACGGGATCATCGTCACCTGGAACGGCACCATGAGCGTCGCCATAATCACCGCGAACAGGGCGGTGCGGCCGAGGAAGCGGAACCGGGCGAAGGCGTATCCGGCCAGCGTGCAGAGCACCAGGTTGGAGAGCACCGTGGCCACGGCCACGACGCCGCTGTTGATCAGCCAGTGTACGAACGGCGCGCTTGACAGCGCATCGGAGTAGTTGGCGAACCGGATCGTGTGCGGGATGAGGATCGGCGGGAAGTGCAGTGCCTCCGACGGCGTCTCGACGGAGGTGATGAGCAGCCAGGCGAACGGGAAGAGCAGCGCCACCGAGGCCGGGATCAGCACCAGGTGCCAGGGACTGAACGGCAGCCGCCGCCTGCGCCTGGTAGCCGGGATGCCGCCGCTGGCCGCGGACAGCACGTCGCCGCGGGCGGGCGCGGAGGTCGCGCTCATGACCGGTAGTACGTGAACCGCCGGCCCACCCAGAACTGGATGACGGCGATCACGATGGTGATGAGGAACAGGAAGTAGGCGATGGCGGATGCGTAGCCGAAGTTGAACTGCTGGAACGCCTGCTCGTACAGGTAATAGACGAGGACGGTGGTCGCGTTGAGCGGGCCGCCCTGGGTACTCAGGTACACCTCGTCGAACAGCTGCAGCGCGTTGATGGTGAGCCACACCGTGAGGAACAGCGAGGCCGGGCTGAGCAGCGGCAGCGTGACCCTGCGGAACGTCCGCCACGGGCCGGCGCCGTCGATCGCGGCCGCCTCGAGCAGCGTCTGCGGTACGCCCTGGAGCGCGGCGAGGTAGACCACCACGGCGAAGCCGGTCCAGCCCCAGATCGTCATCACCGCGATCACGTACAGCGCCTCGGACGGCGAGTTCAGGAACTGCTGCTGCGGCAAGCCGACCTTGCTGAACGCGTAGTTCACGATCCCGTACGAGGGGTCGAAGAGCCAGATGAAGACGATGGCCTCGCTGATCGTGGAGATCGCCATCGTCGCGTAGGCGGCCGTCCGGTAGACCGAGATGAACCGGATCTTCCTGTTCATCGCGACGGCGAGGAACAGCCCGACGATCATGGTGCCAGGCACGAACAGTGCCGTGTAGATCAGCGTGTGCTGTATCGCCTGCGCCAC
>JAWWPV010000703.1:0-2811 GCA_033854775.1 Trebonia sp. | reverse complement strand
GGACGAAGGACAAGCTGGAGGTCGACGCCGTTATCGAGACCCCCGACGGCCGCGTCATGGGGCTGGAGGTCAAGGCTGGCGCGACTGTCCGAACCGAGGATCTCGCTGGCCTTCGGAACCTGGCCGGCCACCTCGGTGACAAATTCGTCGCCGGATACGTCCTCTACACCGGCCAGCAGACGCTCTCTTACGGCGGCGGGATCAAAGCCCTGCCGATTGACGCACTCTGGCTCTTGGCCCCGTGATTGCGGCGCCGCCGCGGGCGGTCCGGTTGCCCTCAATACCCCTGAGGTGCCGGTATTGACGGTTCTGTCCTGTTAACATGCGTCTTGTAAACAGCTACTTTCGAGAATATGGGGTGCTGATGGAGCCCGACGCATCGGTGGCCCTGGACATGGCGGACTTTATCGCCCGCGCGCCGTCGCCGTTCCATGTCACAGCGGAGATCGCGCGGCGTCTCACGGGCGCCGGGTTCTCGCCCGCGTCGGGCGCGGCGGAAAGCGAGACCGGGCGCGGCTATGTCGTGCGCGACGGGACGGTCATCGCCTGGTCTGCCCCGGGCGCGGTCACGGAGGCCACGCCGGTTCGCATCGTGGCCGCCCACACCGACTCCCCCACCCTCAAGGTCAAGCCCCGGCCGGACGCCGGCGCGGCCGGCTGGGTCCAGGCCGGCGTCGAGGTCTACGGCAGCCCGCTATGGAACTCCTGGCTCGACCGTGACCTCGGCATCGCCGGCCGCCTCGCCCTCCTCGACGGCTCCACTGCCCTGGTCAACATCGACCGGCCGCTGCTGCGCATCCCCCAGCTCGCCCCGCACCTGGACCGCGGAGTCAACCAGCGCGGGCTGCAGCTTGACCCGCAGCGGCACCTGCTGCCCGTCTGGGGCACCGGCCAGCCGCGCGACGGGGAGCTTATCGAGTTCCTGGCCGCGGAGGCCGGCCTTGGGACCGCCGAGGTGGCCGCCCACGACCTCGTGCTGCACGACCTCACCCCGCCCGCCCTGCTCGGCCGCCACAGGGAACTGCTGGCCGCCCCGCGGCTGGACAACCTCTCCTCTGCCTACTGCGGCCTGGGCGGGTTCCTCGCCGCGACCGCGGCAGGCGGCCCCGGGGACGCCATACTCCTCTACGCCGCCTTCGACCACGAGGAAGTCGGCAGCGGCTCGGCCACCGGCGTGGCGGGACCGCTGCTTGAGGCCGTCCTGCGGCATGTCTGGCCCGCCTACCAGCTCGCACTGCTTCCCGACAGCCCGGCCATGACCAATTCGCTGTGCCTGTCGGCCGACGCCATGAACGCCGTGCACCCCAACTACCTGGAGTACCACGACCCGGAGCACACGGCGATCCCCGGCGGCGGCCCGGCCGCGAAGTTCAACGCGGCCCAGCGTTACGGCACGGACGCGCTGGGCGCCGCGGCATGGGCGCGCGCCTGCCGGCAGGCCGGCGTGCCTTCCCAGGTCTTCGTCTCACGCAACAACATCCAGTGCGGCACGACGATCGGACCCATCGTCGCGGCCAGGACCGGCATCCGCACCGTGGACGTCGGCATCCCGGTCCTGTCGATGCACTCGGCCAGGGAACTGTGCGGCACCGCCGACCCGGCCTACCTCAGCGCTGCCTGCACGGCGTTCCTCGCGCCCGCCTGAGCCAGGCGGGCGAGGCCGCGCTCGGTGCACAGCCGGTCGAGCAGGCGCAGGGCCGGGCGGGCCCTCAGGCCGAGGCCGCGGGACCCTCCTGGCTCGACTGGCCGGGGTTGTCATAGGCGGCGAGGAGCCTTGAGTAGGCGCCCTCGATGTGTGCGGCGATCTGAACCTGGGCCTCGTCCGCGTCCCGGTCAACGATCAGCGCGGCCAGCGCCGCGTGCTCGTCGACCACGAGCCCGGGGTAATCCCTGTTCACTACCCGCCGCCGCAGGAGCGCCAGCGCCACCTGCGAGCGAATTGTTGTCCAAGCGGCGTAAAGGCGTTCATGATGTGCGGCCCGATACACGGCATCATGAAACTCGATATCAAGCCGGGCGAGCGCTTCGTCGGTGCCGCCAGCGCTAGCGGCACGCATTCGCTCTACCACGTCTCGAAGGCCGGCGAGATCTTCCTCGGTCGCCGACTGGCAGGCACCGGCTATCGCCAGCTTCTCAAGGGCCACCCGCAGCGTCGCGAGCTCGGTGACGTCTTCCCTCGTCAGGTCAGCGACAGCAGCACCCTTGTGCCACTCGCTCGCGATGAGGCCCTCTTGTTCAAGGCGGACAAGAGCCTCTCGCACCGGTCCACGGCTCACCCGCAGCCGTTGCGAGACCTCCGCCTCACCGAGCCTGGCGCCTGGCTGAAGCTGCCCGGTCAGGATGAAGTCCCTGAGCTGATCAGTGACTTCGTCCGCCAGGCTGCGCCGCTTGACGGAATGCCAGTCGACTGTCGCTTTCTGACGACCGTCTTGCATAACGGGAAGCTACAGCATGCATGCCCCCTTTCGATACAAGCCTCCTGTTAGCATGCGTCTTGTTAACTTTCCCGAGGAGATGACATGCCCCTGCCTTCCACCCCCGCGGTCTCTCGCCGAGTGCTGCGCATGCACATGCCGGAGCGCGCCGAGCAGATCGGGATGTCGGTGCGCGAGGCCGACCGCTGGCTCAACCTGGACGGCGGGGGCCGCGGCCTGCTCGACACGACGCACTTCGACACGGTGCGCTTCCCGCCGCCCGCGTGGGCCGCCGACGTCATGGGGAAGACGGTGGCCAGCGGCGAGCTTGCCTACACGCCCTATCGCGGGCACCCGGGGGTGCTCGACACCCTGGCCGTGACGCTCGGCGGCGTCC
>JAWWPV010000702.1:0-3414 GCA_033854775.1 Trebonia sp. | reverse complement strand
GCTCGGGTTCGGCCTGTCGGAGACGATCGAGGACGACCAGACCGTCTACGCGGCCTGGATGTACCGCAAGCAGACCGTGCACGACGTCGCGTTCACCGGCGGCGCCGGGCCGCGCCTGCACCACCTCGGTTTCTTCGCCCACGAGCCGCACTCGGTGCTGCGGATCTGCGACATCATCGGCTCGCTGGGCCTCGAGGACTGCATCGAGCGCGGGCCGGGCAGGCACGGCGTGTCCAACGCGTTCTACGTGTACCTGCGCGACCCCGACGGGCACCGGCTGGAGATCTACACCTCCGACTACTACACCGGCGACCCGGACCACCCGGTGCTGCGCTGGTCGGTGCTCGACCCCCGGCGGCGCGACTTCTGGGGCAACGCGGTCATCCCCTCCTGGTACTCCGAGGCCTCCCCCGTCCTCGACCTGGACGGCAAGGTCCGCCCGGTCACCGAACTCGCGCAGGCCGCCGAGGTCACGGTGGGCGCGGACGGCTTCACCGCCCCGGCCGAGTAGCTCCCCACCGTCCAAGAACCCGCAAACCGCCGGATAAGCCGCTGCCAAAAGGGCAGAAGAGTCAGTAATCACGAAAGTGAGCCGCGCTATGCAGGCTGGTGCGTCTTGGCCGGCCACCTCAGGGAGAGGAAGAGCGGGATGACCGACGGCGGGGCCGCGTTCCGGCCGGACTCGGAGGACTTGAACCCGCCGTACAGGCCGCGAGGCGCGTACGCCGGGTACCGGGCGTTCGGCAGCGCAGACGGTGCCGTGCTCGTGGAACCGCAGGTCGCGCGGAAGCTTCGGTCCGCCGCGGAGTTCGCGACCCTGGAACGACGCATCACCGGCGGCCTGCTCTACGGCCGCGGCTGGGCCGACGAACAGGGCGCCTACCTGGTCATCGACGGCTACCTCGAGGCCGGGCCCGGGGAGAACAGCGGCGACCGGATTTCCCACGGCACCGACCGCTTCACCCTGTCAGCGGCCGACCTGCGGCTGCTGCGCGAAGACGCCGCCCGGATGTACTCTTCCTCCCTCGAGGCGGGCTGGTGGCGTACCCGCGGCGCACTGGGCGAGTTCGGCCCCCAGGACTTCGTGACGCAGGCCGAGCTGGTTGGCCCCGGCGGCGTCGGCCTGCTCGTGTACGGTTCCGGAATCCACTGGGGAACCGCCTACCTGGGACCGGACGGATACGCCCCCGACTCAGCCGGGACGCTCGTCGAGGTGCCCGCCCCCGTCTCCGGGCCTGACCTGGCGGCTGGCCCGGAGGCCGGACTCGCGCCCGGGCCGGAAGTCGTGGACATCGCGGCAGGCGAAACCCTGGCACCGGAACCGCTGCCGGCCGGCGCCGGGCCAGCGCCGCAAGGGGTGCCGCCGCGGCGGAGGCGGGTCAGGCGGAGCGCGGCAGCGCCCGTTCGGACGGTAACGCGACGATGGGTGGCCAGGCCCGCGAGCCCGGATGTCCAAGGACAGGAGACGCCGGGTGACGTCCAGTTCGTGGTCGGCGCGCTCATCGCCGTCATCGCCGCCGCGGCGGTCATCATCGGAGTGCTGGTGTCCAGCGTGATCGTCGCGGTGGTCATCGCCGTGGTCGGCATTCTCGTGATCATGGGTTCCGTCTGGATGTCGCGCCGCTAGGCACCGGGCTCTTTCACCGCCGACCGCCCCGAATGGCGCACAGTTACAGGAATGACTGCGTTCTCGGGCTAAACAGCCCTCCCGCTTCCCGCTAATCTCGGAGAAGATCCGCGCTGTGCCGGGGTCGGTGACGCGTGAGCGGCGCCTCAGGGAGAGGGGTAGCGATGACCGACGGCGGGGCCGCGTTCCAGCCGGGGGGAGAGCCGCCGTTCCGGCCGCGAGGCGCTTATGTCGGGCACGAGGTGTTCGGCCACGGTGACGGTGCCGTGCTCGTGGACCCTGAGGTGGCGCGTGACCTGCGGTCGGCCGCGGAGTCCGCGAGCCGGGAGCGGCGGATCGCCGGCGGGCTGCTTTACGGGCGGGTGCTGGCCGACGACGAGGGCAATTACCTGGTGGTCGACGGGTTCATCGAGGCCGGCCCTGGCGAGAACCCAGGCGACCGCGTCTCCCGCGAAGGACGCGACTCGTTCACGCTGTCGGACACCGACCTGGGGCTGCTGCGCGAGGACGCCGCCCGGATGTACCCGGCCGCCCTTGAGGTTGGCTGGTGGCGGACGCTCGCGGGCCCCGGTGCGTTCGGCCCACCGGACTTCGCCACGCAGCGCGAGCTCGTCGGTCCCGGCGGCGTCGGCCTGCTCGTGTTCGGGTCAGGCCTGGACTGGGGGACCGCGTACCTGGGACCTGACGGGCAGGTCCCCGGCTCGGCCAGGTCATTCATCCCCGTCCCCCGGCCCGCGCCCGAGGCGCCGCTCGCGCCGGCCAGGGAATTCGGCCAGGTACCTGGCACCGGGCGGGAACCGGAAGCGGACCTTGAGCAGGAGCCAGGGCCCGAGCCCGAGCCCGTGCCGGCCGCCGCGCCAGGGCCGTCGGTGGCGCCGCAGCGGCAGCCGGCGCTGACGCCTGCCCCGCAGCCGTCAGGGCCGCGGGCGATATCGCCCGTCAGCGTGCCGACGCGGGACTGGGGAGTCAAGCCGGCGAGGCCGGGCAACGTGGGGCCGAAGACGCCCACCGACGTCAAGATCGTGGTCGGGGCGCTGGTCGTCACCGCCATCGTCGCGGCGACCATCATCGGCGCCCTGGTATCGAACGTGCTCGTCGCCGTGATCGTCGCCGTGGTGGGCCTGCTCGCGATCTGCGTCTTCCTCTGGATGTCACGCCTGTAAGACGTGATTTACGTGATTTACGTAAATCGATACGCCCGGATGGCGGGGGTCTTGGCGAGTATTGTTGAAATCGATTGCATACGGCAATGCAGCACGCCTGATCCGGGGAAAGAACAGGCGATGCCGTACGCATTGGTTGTTGCTTCGGGCGAGCCTCGCGGCGGGCACTTGCCGCCGGGTCCTGAGTGGGCGGGCTAGTCCGGGCGGCGAAAGGGGGCACTGTCAGCTGTGCAGTCTGCGATGTTGCGGTTTACCGTCCTTGGTGCGGTCAGGGCGTGGCGTGGTGAGGCGGAACTGGACCTGGGGCCGCCGCAGCAGCGGGCCATTCTGGCGTTGCTGCTGGCGCGCGGCGGACAGCCGACGAGCCTGAGCGAGCTGGTCGACCTGCTGTGGCGGGCGGACCCGCCGGCGAGCGCGGTCAACATCGTGCACCGCTACGTGGGCATGCTGCGACGGGTGCTCGAGCGGGGCCTGCCGTCGCGGGCCGCGGGCCGCTGGCTGGTCCGGCGCGCCGGCGGCTACCGGGTCGCGGCGGACGCCGGCGCCCTGGACCTGCTGCGGTTCCAGGCAACGCCCCATCGCCCCGCCGCCCCAGCGTCCCGGGCAGCAACCACCGACAAGCGC
>JAWWPV010000701.1:0-6621 GCA_033854775.1 Trebonia sp. | reverse complement strand
CCGGCTCTCCGGGGTGCCGCCGAGGATCGTCTCGATCTCCTCGGCGAAGCCCATGTCGAGCATCTCATCCGCTTCGTCGAGCACTACGATCTCAAGATCGCTCAGCTTGAGCGTTCCCCGGTTGATGTGGTCGAGCGCGCGCCCTGGCGTCGCCACCACGACGTCGACGCCACGTTTGAGCGCCCCCAGCTGCCGGCCGATTGGCTCGCCGCCGTAGATCGGCAGGACACGCGCGCCCATGTCGTGCCCGTAGCTGTGCATCGCCTCGGAGACCTGCACCGCGAGTTCGCGCGTCGGGACGAGCACCAGGGCGAGCGGCTCTGTCCGCCCGCCTTCTGCGAGGATCCGCTGGAGGACGGGAAGCGCGAACGCGGCCGTCTTTCCGGTCCCGGTCGCGGCCTGCCCGACCAGGTCACGGCCCTCGAGCAGTGGCGGAATGGCCGCCTGCTGTATCGGTGTCGGCTCCTCATAGCCGAGACCGGAGAGCGCATGGCACAGTTCCGGGGCCAGCGTCAGGTCGGCGAAGCCGCTCGCACCCCCGTCGTTAGCCTCGATCATGAACGGACCATCTTGCTCTACAAGCACGTTTGACTTCCTCACGCTGGTTTCTGCCCTCGGCCACGCTACGACAGCGCGGCCCGGCCGGGGGCTCATCCAGCGCGGCGGTAACTTTCCCGCCACCTACCATGTCGCGGTCACGGCGCTGACATCGAGCTCGGCCACTGTCGCAACGGATTACCGTTGTGACAGACATGCCGTGGGCCGACACCAACAGGTGGGTCGGCTCACGGCTAACTGTTGTTCACTCAGCAGGCTTGGCCTGCCCTGGCTCAGGCGGCGCGGACGCGGGTGGCCTGCGGGCCCTTCGGGCCCTGGGTCACCTCGAACTCCACCTGCTGGTTCTCCTCAAGGCTGCGGAAGCCGTAGCCGTCGATCTCGGAATAGTGCACGAAAACGTCCGGGCCCTCAGCCTGGGAGATGAAGCCGAAGCCCTTCTCCGCGTTGAACCACTTGACAGTTCCCTGTGACATGCCGCTCCTTCAAGGGGCTGGATTCGGGTCCGCACGACGCGGTACCCGGGCCGGTTCTCGACGCGACTTCCCCAGATCCCTGAAGAGGACGCCCGCAACTTCGCTGACTGCGAGCGTGCTAGTGACACGAACACACAAGACAACTACGACCTCTCGTCACAACCGGTCCAGTGTCCAGTTCATTCCCGGGGTGATTGTTACCGGTCAGCACTCCTGCGCGCCTACTGGCCTAGGAGCCAGCGCCCTGGCGCGACGAGTTCCCGTGCCTTGGCGGGTCCCCACGATCCGGGCGCATAGGAGCTGACCTGGGGCGGCCTGGTCAGCAGCGGCTCGGCGACCTCCCATACGGCGGCGAGCCCGTCCGGACGGGTGAACAGCGAGCGGTCGCCGAGGAGCACGTCGTGGATCAGCCGGACGTAGGGCGGCAGCGGATCGGCGCCGGACAGGCCGGAAAGCGGGATGGCCGCGTGTCCCACGTCGAGGTCGAGTCCCGGGCCCGGCTTCTTGGTCACCAGGGAGAGGTCGATCTCACCGTCCCCGGCGAGGGAGAAGCAGAGCACGTTGGCGTCGCGCGGCAGCTGGCCGCGGAGCGGCCCGGGCGGCTCGCGCAGGATCAGGCTGACCCGCTGCGCCGAGACGGCCAGCCGCTTGCCGGTGCGCAGGTAGAACGGCACGCCACGCCAGCGGTCGCTGTCGATCCACAGCCGGGCGGCGACGAAGGTGTCCCGGCTTGAGTGGGGATCGACCCCGGGGACGTCCCGGTATCCGTCGAACTGGCCGAGTACCACCTCGGCGGGGTCGAGGGGCCGGAAGCTGCTGATGACCGTCTCCCTGGCGGCCTGGAGGTCCAGCGCGCCCAGGCTGGCCGGCGGCTCCATGGCGACCTCGGCGGCCACCTGGAACAGGTGGGTGACCAGCATGTCGAGCACCGCGCCAGTGGCGTCGTAGAACTGCGCCCGGTCGCTGATGTCAAGCGTCTCAGGCACGTCGATCTGCACCGACTCGACGTGCTCGCGGTCCCAGAACGCGGCCGTCGACTCGTTGGCGAACCGCAGCAGGTGCAGGTCCTGGGTGGCTTCCTTCCCAAGGAAATGGTCGATTCGGTAGACCTGCTGCTCGTCGAGCACCGCATGAACGACCCGGTCAAGCTCGCGGAAGTTGTCACGCGACGTGCCGAACGGCTTCTCGTAGACCACGCGGGCGTCCTTGGAGAGCCCGTGCTGGCCGAGGGCCTTCGTCAGCTCGGCAAAGGCGACGGGCGGAACGGCCAGGTAATGGACGAGCTGCGGATCACTGCCAAGCAAATCGCGGGCCTTACCGATCGCGTCGAGCAGGCTGCCGGGATCGGCGGTGCTGAACCCGCCGCCGGCGAAGAACACCCGCTCCGCGAAAGCGTCCCACTCCTGCGGCTCCGGCGCGGGACCGGATTCGGTGAGCGCGTCGTGGAAGTGGGCACGGAAGTCCTCGTGCGCCACGTCGCCGCGGCCGTTCCCCACCAGCAGCCACTGCTTGGGCAGCAGCCCTTCATGTGCCAGCCGGTAGAACGCGGGGAGGACCATTCGCTTGGCCAAGTCTCCGGTTGCACCGAAGAGGACGAAGACCGTCGGTCCCGGATCGCCGACGGTCTCAGCATGCTGCGTTGCTGCGGTCATGCACCAACGCTACGTGAGGGCCTTAGCTGTCCGAGGCCGGGGTACCGCTGGCGATGGAGAAAAAGACCAAAACCGCTGCCCTGGGCGGCCAGGTGCCGCTCGTGCTACGCTCTGAATGATTCTTGACGCTCACCGTTGTGAATGCTGTGGCAATTCGTCGGCATCTCGGTTTGAGTGTTTCGCTAAAGGACCAGGCTGCACCCCGTCGCGGTGCCTGACCGGTCCGCACTACTTCGTCTCTAACTCGCACAGCAACTCGCACAGCGCGGCCGACTGGTATGCGGTCGGCACGCGAACGGACACCGGTCCCGCTCGCGTGCACCCCTTACATCCTCCCGGCACGGCCACGAAGAAACGCAGGCAGCAGACGTTGATATCGTTTATCTGGTCCCCGGGAAACCCACTGCCCGCCGGCACCGGCGGCTCGGAGAATTACACCGCCGGCCAGGTCAGGGAACTGACACGGCGCGGAATAGCGGCGCAAGTGGTCACCGTCGGCCTAGGCGCCAGTGATGGCAGGGACGATTTCGCCGACGTCCCGTTCCTGTCACTGCCGACGCTGGCCGAGGTCAGCGAGCTCGACAGTACGGTCATCTTCGTCAACGAACCGCACACCGTGCCGACCAGGCGCCCGGCATTCCTCATCCTGCACAACCCGCCGCCCATCAGGCAACGGAAGCGGGCGTTCGCCGTCGAGGGGACTAAAGAACGTGCGCTGATCGCGACCAGCCGGTACGCCGCCGCGCTGTGGTCGCGATATCTGGACGTGGACGTGGCGACGATCAACGTCGTGTACCCGTTCGCCGAGCCCAGCTTCGCCGCCCAGCCCCGGCCGGACCGCGAGGTCGGGAAGGTCCGCGTCCTGTTCGCAGGCAGGCTGAGCCCGGAGAAAGGCATCTACACGCTGCTGGAGACGCTGCACATCGACATCATCGAGCAGGACCCGGAGCTGACATTCACCGCGACGACCGCGGGCGCGGACAAGCCGCAGGGAAAGATAATCGAGCGGCTGCTCAGAGCGCACCCCGGAATCTCCGTGGTGGCCAGTTGCCGGACGCCGTCGACGATGGCGGCCCTGATGGCCCGGCACGACATCGTGGTCGTGCCATCCAACAGCCAGTACTGGCACGAGACCTTCGGCATTGTCTCGATCGAGGCCCAGCACTCGGGTTGCCGGGTGGTGGCCTCCAACGACGGCGGCCTGCCCGAGACCGACTGCGGCGGGGTCGTGCTGGTCAGACCGGACAACGCGGAAGCGCTCGCCTGGGGCATCCGCGAGGCCGCGGACAGCGGGCCGATCTCCCCTGCCGCCCGGCATGACGCCGGGGTGAGGTTCACCGTCGGGCAGTCCGTCGACGCGCTGCTTGACGTATTCGCCCGGCCGCTGCCGATCCCGCCCGCGGCCGTCGTCCGGCAACTCGAAGAGCTGATCGCGGCGCCATCGGCGGAGGAGCCGCACACTCCGAGCCCGGGCAGTCCCGCGGCGGGCCGGCTGGCCTAGGTCCTGTCAACGCCGTAGCTCTACGCTGAATTTCTGTGTATTATCGAACAGAACTCAGGAGAGCAGGTGCCATCGTGACGACCCGACCGCCGACTGCCCGGGATGCAGCGCGCAGCGATGACGGCAAGATCACCCGTGAGGTGGTACTCGCCACCGCGCTTGAAATAATCGACCGCGAAGGGGCTGACGCCCTGTCGATGCGCCGCCTCGGAGCCGCCCTGGGCCGGGACCCGATGATCCTCTACCGGCGCGCCTCCGGCAAGGCAGCGCTGCTCGACGGCGTCGTGGAGACCTTGCTCGCCCAGCTGAAGGTCGACTCGGCCGACCCCGACTGGGCCGCCCAGCTGCGCGGGGTCGCCCGCACCTACCGCGCGCTGGCCCTAGCGCACCCCAACGTGGTCCCGCTGCTGGTGACCCGGCCGCTGGCCACCCCGCTCGCGCTCCGCCCCCGCGGCACCCTGCGGCCGCTCGAAGACCTCCTCACCCTGCTCACCCGCGCCGGGTTCAGCGGACCCGACGCACTGCACATCTACCGGGCGCTCTTCGGCTTCCTGAACGGCCACGTGCTCAACGAGCTGCAAGAACTCGTAGAGAACCCGGACGAGACCGACGACCTGCTGCGGCTGGGCCTGAACCGGCTGCCGCTCAGGGAGTTCCCGCTGCTCCGCAGCCTCGCCCACGCGCTGGCCGCCTACGACGGCGCCGCCGAACTCGAACGCGGCCTCGACATCCTCCTCACCGGGCTAGCCGCCACACTGTCCCCGGTGCCTCGCTCCGCCGCGCACCCCTCCAGCTAGCCCCGCGCGTATGCTGTTGGCAGCGCTCCGGCCCCTGGCGGCTGCCCACGCGAATATAGCGGGGCAGCGTGAAGCCCGGAGTTTTCGCGTTCGTGCTGGTCATAGCTATCTACAGTTCAGATTCCCCCGGAGTACACCATCATAATTACCGGGCTTGTCAGCCTAGTCTCGGCGCTGGCCGCCGACGTGGCCGGCGACCTGTCCGATGACGGCGGCAGGCGGTGACGGGCGCAGACCCCGCAGGGGCGGGCCTGCTCTACGACGCCCGCCGCGACGTCTACTACACCCGGCCCGTCCTGCGCGGCTGGCTGCACCTGCTGTTCTTCTGGGCGTCGCTGGCAGGCGGCGCGCTGCTGCTGGTCCGAGCGCACGGTGCAGCGCAGGTCACGGCCGCCGCCGTCTACTCCGCAAGCCTCAGCGCCCTGTTCGGGACCAGCGCGCTGTACCACCGCGGTACCTGGACCGCCGCCTGGAGACTGCGGCTCCGGCACCTGGACCAGGCGATGATCTTCTTCCTCATCGCCGGCACGGCAACTCCCGCCTTCCTGCTCTCCGCACCCGCCGGCGCCGGGCTGGCCTGCCTGATCGTGATGTGGGCGCTGACGCTCACCGCCGTGGCCATCCGCCTGGTGCGGGCGAGCGCGCCGGAGTTTGTGGCCGGCGCGCTGTTCATCGGGCTCGGCTGTGCGGGCGGCCTCGCGGTGCCGTGGGTGTGGATCCACGCTGGCGCCACATCAGGAGTGCTGATACTGGCCGGCGGCCTGCTCTACATCGCCGGGGCGCTTTTCTACCATCGTCGCTGGCCAGACCCGTATCCGTCGGTGTTCGGCTATCACGAGGTCTTTCATGTCTACGTCTGCGTCGCCGCGGCCTGCCAGTACGCAGCGATAGCGCGGCTTACCGGCTGAGCGTGCGTGACGGACCGCGCCGGCCGGGTGCTGCGCTCCCTAACCGTGGGCATTGGCCGAGCCGCCGCCTAGCGGACGGATCCTGGGCCGTATCACGCGCTGGTCGAGCCAGGCCGACGCGATGCCGACCGCGACGCCGACGACCGTGTCCGCGAACCGGAGGATCGGCTGCTGCCAGGCGTCGTGCGGGGTGACCGCAGCTACCACGAGGACGACCGTCGTCGTGATCGCGGCGGTGATCGCGTCGCCGGGACGGCCGATCAGTCTCGCGGTCAGCGCGCTCGCGCCGACAAGCACCGGGAGCGCCCAGCTGTGGAAGGGCAGGAACGCCAGGTAGACCAGGCAGTACACGAAGCTCACGAGGGTGGCCGCCAGGCGGGAAACGGCGGCGGCGCGACTCTCGTGAAAGGTGCTCCGGTTGACGAACACGGTGGCGATCACCGCCCACATGGCGCCGAGCAGGTCATCGGCGGGCGACACCGAGTGCACCCGGGACAGCACCTTCGCGACCAGCAAGTACGTGACCAGGCAGGCGATGGCCAGCACAGCGCTGTCCGCCAGGGCGGTGCGGGCTTGTGCCCGGTCCGGGTGCTTCATGGCGATCATCCGCTGCTCCCGCCTGACGTTCCCACCGCCAGGACGGAGAGTACCCCACCGCTCGCCCTCGTGACGCGCCTAGTCCGGCGCCGGCGCCGGACTAGGCGCGTCACGAGGGCGAGCGGTGGGGTACTC
>JAWWPV010000700.1:0-3221 GCA_033854775.1 Trebonia sp. | reverse complement strand
CCGAACGCGTGGGTGACCACGACCTCCACGGCGGGATGCTCGGCGCGCGGGCCCCAGACGTCACAGCGGGTGGTGAACGACGTGTGGCCAATCCGCTGCGCCGACAGGCCAAGCCGGAGGTGATCATCAAGGCCGAGCGGCGCCCGGTACCGGACCTCTACCCCGACGACCGGGATCGCCTCGCCTGCGCCCAGCATCGCGGCGATGCTGTGCCCCGAGTGCTCGAGCCAGTCGCCGAGCAGCACTTCCGCCCAGCGCAGCGGGCTCGCGTAATAGATGATCCCGGCTGCGTCCACGTCGGCCATGGTTACCCGCCAGGAACGTTCGATCAGCACGACAGCACCCTAATCATGCGTCAGTTATTGACGCAAGCGACGTTTCTCGACTTCATGGTTGACACTCGGCCGGCCCGGTGCGTAGCGTCTGCGCTGTGGTGAACCGCGACGCAGCGATAGCCGGGATCGGCTTTACCGGGCTCACGAAGAAGTCGGGCCGCAGCGTGCTGGACCTGGCTGCCGAGGCGTGCCGCGCGGCGGTCGAGGATGCCGGGCTGGCCCTGGCCGACATTGATGGGATCGGCAGCTTCATGGTGCTCGGGGACTCGGTCCCGAGTGAAGCGGTCGCCACCGCCCTGGCCCTCCCGCAGACCCGCTACGTCATGGACTTCCAGCAGGGCGGCCAGTCGCCGGCCTGGGTCGTCGCCAACGCGGCCATGGCGGTGAGCCAGGGCTACGCCGAGAACATCGTCGTGTTCCGCGCGCTCAACGGCCGCAGCGGTGTCCGCGTCGGCAGCTCTGCCTTCCTCGGCGGTGCGGGCCAGTTCCGCTACCCCATTGGCTACGACACCTACATGCAGTACATCGCGATGTGGGCGCGGCGCTACCTGATCGAGACCGGGCAGGAGCCTGACGACCTGGGTGCCATCCCGGTCGCCCAGCGCTGGTACGCCGAGCGCAACGAGCGGGCCATCCAGCGCAAGCCACTGGACCGGGACTCCTACCTGGCCTCACCTCGCATCGTCGACCCGTTCCGGGTCGCCGACTGCACGAGCGAGGTGGACGGCGCCTGCGCCGTCGTCGTCACCAGCCTGGACCGGGCGCGCGACCTGCGCCACCGGCCAGCGCTCATCGCCTCGGCCGCCTACCGGGCCGGCGCCCGGCCCGGACTCGACATCGGAGACCACGTGCTCTATGAGGACTACACCCGGAACTTCACCTCGCTGCTCCGCGACGAGCTGTACGGTCGCGCCGGGATCGGGACCGCCGACGTCCAGTTCGCGGAGATCTACGACTGTTTCTCGAGCACGGTCGTGTTCGGTCTCGAAGGCCTTGGCTTCTGTGGCCGCGGCGAGGCGATCGAGTTCGTCGAGTCGGGGGCAACGGCTATCGGCGGGACCCTTCCGGTGAACACCAACGGCGGCCTGCTCGCCGAGGGCTATCTGCACGGGATGAACACCGTCGCCGAGGCAGTACTGCAGATCCAGGGCCGCTGCGGCGACCGCCAGGTTCCGCGCCACGAGGTTGGCGTGGTCACGTCGGGTGCGCTCGTGGACGGCTCGGCCCTGGTCCTGGTGGCGGCATGAGCGCCCTCGCGACCCGGTTCACCGACCTCGTCGGCATCGAGCACCCGGTTGTCCAGGAGGGCATGGGCCCGTTCAAGACGGCGCGGCTCGCCGCCGCGGTCAGCGAAGCCGGCGGCCTCGGCACGGTGAGCATGCCAGGCATGACCGCTGATCCGGCCGAGGGAGCGCGGGTCCTGCGCGGGCACATCGAGGAGACCGCCTCGCTCACCGGCAAGCCCTTCGCCGTTAACGTCCCGGTCGGCCGGGCCAACGGCGGGGACGTCCTGCCCATCTCCGAGGCCTACATCCGGGCGGTCATCGACGCCAGGAACGCAGACCCCGGCCTCGAGCGGCAGCTCACCGTGCTCACCACGTCGGCCGGCTTCCCGGGCGAGTTCCGGCCGATGATCGCCGACTCCGGGCTGATCCACATGCACAAGGTCGGCTCGACCCGCCAGGCCGTCCGGGCCGAGCAGCTCGGCGTGGACGTGGTGATCGCGTCCGGTTACGAGATGGGCGGCCACACCCACGCAGTGCCGATGCACACATTCGTGCTCGTGCCCAATGTGACCGAGGCCGTGTCCGTCCCGGTGCTGCTATCCGGAGGGGCCCGCGACGGCCGGACGCTGGCCGCCGCGCTCTGCCTCGGCGCCGCGGGAGTCGCCATGGGCACCCGCTTCATCGCCAGCGAGGACAACGCGGACTGGCATCCGGCGACCGCCCGGCGCATCGTCGAGGCTGGCGAGGGGGACGACACCATTTTCCCTGGCGTCTACAGCCCGGCCCGCGGCCTGAAGAGCGCCGGCGTTGACCATCTCCTGGATCTGCTCAACGAAGGCGCGACACCGGAGGAACTGCTCGCCTACAAGGACGCGGCCCTCATCCGGGCTGAGGAAGACGGCGACCTCGACTCAGGAATCTTGCCGGCTGGCCAGGTCGCCAGCGGCATCCGCGACATCGTGTCGGTCGCGCAGTTCGTGCCCGCCATGGCGGCGCAAGCCGCCGCGCTGCTGACCCGGCTGGCGCCCGCCGCCCATGCCACAACAGCCAGGTAGAGGGCAGAGGGGGGACTAGCCATGCCCATGCTCGTCCACGATTTCATGCGCAGGGCGGTGGCCCGTCACGGGGATCGTCCGGCGCTCGTCGATCCCTACGGCAGGCTCAGCTACAACGAACTATGGGAACGCTCGGCGCGATTGGCCGGCGGTCTGCAGTCGCGTGGCGTGGGTAAGGGTGATCGCGTCGTCGCGGTGATGAACAACCGCAACGAGTGGGTCGAGACCGACATCGCGGCTTCGATGATCGGGGCCGCCCGGGGCCGGCTCAATGCCCGCGATGGTGAGCGCGAATGGACCATCACCCTGGAAGACCTCGAGCCCAAGATGGTGGTGAGCGGCCCTGAGTTCACCCAGACTCTGCAGCGCATCCGGGCCACAGGCCAGGTCAGTGACTTCGAGTTGCTGACGCTGGGCGCGGGCGAATCCTACGAAGACCTGATCGCCACATCGGCTCCCATCGAGCCGGTTGCGGTCAGCGAAGATGACATCTACCTGATCGTCCACACATCGGGCACCACCGGCCGGTACAAGGGCGCTGTCTACCTTCACCGGAACTGGTTCAACACCTACCGGAACATACTGGCGTTGTTCATGGGCGGGCT
>JAWWPV010000699.1:0-7752 GCA_033854775.1 Trebonia sp. | reverse complement strand
AGCACAATTCCATCTGGGGGCGACGGGAGCTCGGCCATCTGGGCACCTCCGCTGGCTAGGCCTCACACCCCGGTTGGTGACGGGCCCGCAGCCCACGTAACTACGAGTAAAGCGTTCGCTCTTCTTCCACGTCCGCGCGCGCCAGCGCCCGACATTCCGGAAATTTCACCGTATGGGTCCGCGGGCCGCGGGCCGGGGGCCACGGCTACTTCGGCTGCCTGCCAAGCACGAGCACACCGCAGGCGGCGAACATGCCGCCGTTCCCGACCACCACGCTGATCTGAGGATTGTCGACCTGGGCGGCCGCCTCGCCGCGGATCTGCCTGACGCCCTCCTGGATGGCGAACATGCCGTACATCCCGGTGTGGGTGTAGGACAGGCCGCCGCCGTTGGTGTTCAGCGGCAGCGACCCACCCGGCTCCGTGTTGCCGTCAAAAATGAACGGGCCCGCCTCGCCCTTCTTGACGAAGCCGAGCGCCTCAAGGCCGTAGATCGGGACGTGGGCGAACGCGTCGTAGATCATCAGGTGGTTGACGTCGGCAGTGGTGATCCCCGCCTCGGCGAAGGCGGTGCGGCCGGCCTGGCGGAACATCTGCGACTCGGTGAAGTCGAGCATCTGGGAGATCATCGGGGTCTCCGACGCCTCCCCGGTGCCGAGCAGGTGCACGGCCGGCTTGGGGAAGTCGGCCGCGCGGTCCGCCGAGGTGACCACCAGCGCGCCGCCGCCGTCGGTGACCAGGCAGCACTCGAGCAGGTGGAACGGGTAGGCCACCATGCGCGAGGCGAGTACGTCCTCGACGTTGATGATGTCACGGAACATGGCCCGCGGGTTCTTTGAAGCCCACTGCCGCTGCGCCACGGCGACGTAGGCGAGCTGCTCGTGGGTGAGCCCGTAGTCCTTCATGTAACGGAGCAGCGGGATGGTGAACGTGGTGGTCGGGCCAAGGGTGCCGTACGGCGCCTCGAACTGGCCGACGGGGGAGGCCGGGTCGCCGCGGTACGGCGGCGCCCCGACCCGGGACCTGCCTGACTCGCCGTGCGTGATCAGGATGGTCTTCGCGTAGCCGGCCCTGATGGCGGCGACCGCGTGCCTGACGTGCAGCAGGAACGAGGTTCCGCCCACGCCGGTGCCGTCCAGCCAGTCCGGGTAGATGCCGAGCGCGTGCGCGACCTGGACCGGGCCGGGCGCGGAGACCGTCGCGATCCCGTCGATGTCCTTCATGGTCAGGCCCGCGTCGGCCACTGCGTTGCGCGCCCCCTCGATGTGCAGCCCGAGCGTGGAGTGATTCGGCAGCCTGCCGATCTCGTCGGTCTCGGCCGCGCCCGCGATGATGACGCCAGCGTTGCTCATTGCTTCTCCTCGGCAAGGCCGGCGGGGGTGAAGACCGGCAGCGAGACGTCGCCGCGCTGCTCGAAGGTGACCCGCAGCGGCATGTCGAGCACCAGGGCCTCGGGGGTGGCCGGGACGCCGACCAGGCTGGTCATCATCCGCGGTCCCTCGGCGAGCTGGACCACGGCGATCGCGTACGGTGCCTCGTCTTCGAAGCCGGGCGCGGGCCGGTGGTTGATCACGTAGGAGTACAGGGTGGCGTCGCCGCTTGCGGTGAACCACTCGACGTTCGCTGACCCGCAGGACGGGCACAGCGGTCGCGGGTAGAAGTACGGCTCGCCGCAGTCAACACAGCGCTGGATCCGCAGCTCGCCCGCCGCCGCCCCGTCCCAGTAGGGCCGCGTCTCCGGCGTGGGGGCCGGCACGGCCTTGCTTCTCGGTGGCATCGCCAGGTCAGCCCTTCCTGCCGAGGATCGGGCCGAAGGCCCGCTCCACCTGGTAGCTAAGCTCGTCCGCGTCCCACGGCCCGGTGCCGATGATCCGGCTGATGGGCTCGGGGTTGTTGTACAGCGAGACCTCGTAGCCCGACGAGTGGATGACCCGGCCGTTGATCCAGCCGGAGCTCTCCGAGGCCAGGTAGCCGACGATCGGCGCCACGTTGTCCGGCGACCGCTCGTCGGCGCTCACCGCCCTGGCCCGGCGGCGGTCCGTCGGCACCGAGTCGGTCATCCGAGTGGACGCACCGGGCGAGATCGCGTTGACCGTGACCCCGTACTTTGCCAGGGAGTTGGCCGACGAGTAAGTCAGCCCGACGATGCCCATCTTCGCCGCGGCGTAGTTCGGCTGCCCGGGCGCCCCGTGCAGGCCGGAGACCGACGTGAAGTTGATGATGCGGTTCTGCGCGGTCTCATCGCGCAGCGACCGCCAGTAAGCGGCCGCGAACTTCGTGGTGTTGAACGTGCCCTTCAGGTGGACCCGGATGACGTCGTCCCATTCCTGCTCGGTCATGTTGAAGATCATCCGGTCGCGCAGGATGCCGGCCACGTTGACCAGGACGTCGAGCCGGCCGAACTGCTCGATGGCCGAGCCGACCAGGTTCTCCGCCGTGGCGTGGTCGGAGATGTCCCCGCTGTTCGCGACCGCCTTCCCGCCGGCCTCCGCGATCGCCGCCACCGTCTCGTTGGCGGGGCCGGAGTCCTGCCCGGAGCCGTCGACTGCCACGCCCAGGTCGGCGACCACTACCGAGGCGCCCTCGCTGGCCAGCAGCAGGGCCACCGACTTGCCGATCCCGCGCCCCGCGCCAGTGACGATCGCTACCCGTCCGTCCAGTCGTCCCATGCCAGCTCACCGTTCCTTCCGCCACGTGGCAGACTAAAAGCGAATAGAATCCTGTTCTGGAATTAGCCTCCAGTACCGCCCCTCCGCTGTCAAGGGTGGCCGGCCAGGTGGCCAGCCGGGCACCCCTCCAGGTGCCCCGGCGGTCTCTTGACATCGGACAATAAAGCGAGATCCTAGTATCAAATTCTAAATTTGACTTTGAGGGAGGTGGCGGAGATGGCACCGCAGGACGGCCAGTCCGACGCTTACCTGGGGGCCAGGGAGGCGGCGCTGAGCTGGCTGAACGCCAACTTGGACCCCGCTCTCACGGTCCGCGCCTGGTGGGCCAGGCTCGCCGATTCCGGCTGGGGCCTTCCCCACCTGGCCCACGGCTGAGCACGACAAGCGAGCACGACAAGCGAGAGACCCAGGAGGCCTCCATGGAACTTGACCTCGGCCCGGAGATCGCGCAGTTCCGCGCGGAGCTCCGGGACTGGATCGCGGCGGAGACGCCGCCAGGACTCGCCGAGCTGTTCGACTGGAACATGGTCCAGACGGCAGGCGGCAGGCGCGGCGGCCAGCTGGCCAGGGCCATGGCCCACCCTGCCTACCAGGAGTGGACGGCCAAGCTGCAGGCCAAGCGGCTGATCTGCCCGCAGTGGCCGGAAGAGTACGGCGGCCAGGGCCTGGACGCGGTGCGGATTGCCGTGCTCAACGAGGAATTCCACCGGGCGGGCGTGCCGCGGGTCAATCGCGGCATGGGCGAGAGCCTCGTCGGCCCGTCCATCATCGTGCACGCCACCAACGAGCAGCGGGCGCACTTCCTGCCAAGGATCATCTCCGGCGAGGATGTGTACTGCCAGGGCTTCTCCGAGCCGAACCACGGCTCTGACCTGGCGGCCGTGGAGACCCGCGGCGTCATCAGCGGCGACGAGATCATCGTCACCGGCCAGAAGGTCTGGACATCGGGCGCCGCCAGGGCCAACCGGATGTTCCTGCTGTGCCGGACCGACCTGCGCGCGGAAAAGCACGCGGGCCTCTCCTACGTGCTGATCGACTTCACCGACCCCGGTGTCACCTACCGGCCGATCAAGCAGTTGTCGGGTGCCTCAGAGTTCTGCGAGGACTTCATCGACGGCGTCCGCGCGCCGCTGTTCAACGTGATCGGCGGGGTCAACAACGGCTGGCGGGTGGCGATGACCACGCTCGGGCACGAGCGTGGCGGACGCGCCACGGTGGCGCACCTCGGTTACGAGCGGGAGTTCTGGGAGCTGGTAGAGACCGCGCGCAAGCGGGGCAAGATCGACGATCCGCTGATCCGCGAGCGGCTCGCCTGGGCCTACACGCAGGTGGAGCTGATGCGCTACAGCGGCCTGCGCACCCTCGCCCAGGTCGCGTCTGGCCGCCCGCCGGGCCCCGAGGCCTCGGTGGCCAAGCTCTTCTGGAGCGAGTACCACAAGAAGCTCGGCGAGATCGCGATGGCGATCGAGGGAGCGGACGGCCTGCTGCGGCCGGACGGCGACGGCTACCCCGTCTCCTCCTGGCAGGGCGTGTTCCTCAGCAGCCGGGCCGGCACCATCTACTCGGGCACCAGCGAGATCCAGCGGAACATCATCGGCGAGCGTGCCCTCGGCCTGCCCAAGGAGCCGCGGCTGGTCGGCTGACGGCCGCAGCCGGCCCGGCGTCCCTTTCCCTTCCGTTCCCGGCAATGGCGACGACACTGAAGGAGCGTCCCAGGCAATGGCGGACACGACCGCTTGCGCGACCACCGGCAGCCCCCCTGACCCGCACGCCGCCGCCCGCCGCCTCGTCACGCCGCAGCGGCTGCGCGAGTTCTTCGCCCCGCGCAGCGTCGCCATGGTCGGCGCCTCCGACAACTCCGGCTGGACCCGGCTGATCATCGCCGCCTCCGCGATAACCGGCTTCGACGGCAAGCTGGTCCCCGTTCACCCCAAGGCGAAGAGCGCGTTCGGCCTGCCGGCCGTGCCCAGCCTGCGCGACCTGCCGGAGCCGGTGGACCTCGCGTTCATCCTGACCGGTGTCCCGGTGGTGGAGAGCGTGCTCGACGACATGCGCGCCGCGGGCATCAAGAACGCGGTGGTGCTCGCCGCCGGCTACCGCGAGGTGGGCGAGGAAGGCCGGGCGCTCGAGGAGTCGCTGGTGGCCCGCGCGATCGCGCACGACATCACCATCCTCGGCCCGAACTGCCTCGGCTTCGTAAACGCGCAGACTGGCGCCGCGCCGTACGCGCTCACCATGCTGCCGCCGCTGCTCGCCGGGCCGGTTGGCGTCGGGCTGCAGAGCGGCGCCCTGGCGAGCGTGGTGCTGAACTTCGCCAGGCTGCACTCGATCGGGCTGACCACGCTCACCTCCATGGGCAACGAGTCGATCATGAAGACCGTCGACTTCATCGACTACCTGGTGGAAGACGAGGCCACCAAGGTGATCTGCCTGTTCCTTGAGGAAATCGGCGACCCGGCCAGGTTCGCGAAGGCCGCGGAGCGGGCGGACCGTGCGGGCAAGCCGATCGTCGTGCTGAAGGTGGGCTCAAGCCCGGCCGGCCAGCGGGCGGCCCTGGCCCACACCGGCTCGGTGGCCGGCGATGACGCCGTGGTCAACGCGGCATTCAGCCAGATGAACATCATCCGCGTCAACACCCTTGAGGACCTGCTCACCACCGGGGCCCTGCTCGGCTACAGCCGGCGGCCGCAGGGCCGGCGGATGGGCGTGCTGACCGCTTCCGGCGGCGCCTGCGACATCATCGCCGACAGCGCGAGCGCGCAGGGCATCGAGATCCCCGATTTCACGGCGCGCACCGAAGCGGGCATCGCCCGGTACCTGCCGCCGTTCGCGAACCCGACCAATCCGCTCGACGTGACGGGCTACGGCTCGCTGGCCAACCTGACCGGCAAGAAGGACTCGATGTCCGCGATCGATCACGCGCTCGACATCGCGGCCGACGACCCCAACCTGGACTTCATCCTGTTCTCCGGCGCGAACCTGCCAGAGACCCGCCCGGCGGACGAGGCCCTGGCCACGGCGACCGAGGAGCGGATGACCTGGCTGGCGCAGCGGATAGCGTCGTCCCCGATCCCCGTCATCCCGGTCGCAAGCACCTGCAACGACCTCGGCCCGTACGCCAGGCAGCTGCTCGCCGGGCGCGGCATGACCATCCTCGGCGGTCTGCACCTGGGGATCAACGCACTGGGCAACGCGCTGCGCTGGGTGGAGAACCGCGGGCACGTCCTGGCCGCAGGCGACACGGCCGGCGAAACGCCGGCGGTCGAGATAGCCGGGCCGTGGTCCGAGCACCAGGCCCGCGAGCTGCTCACAGAGGCCGGCGTGCCGGTCGTGCCCGGGGGGCTGGCCGGCTCGGCCGGCCAGGCCACCGAGATCGCGCGGCGGGTCGGTCTGCCGGTCGCGCTGAAGATCTGCTCCGCGCAGGTCACGCACAAGTCAGACATCGGCGGAGTCGCCCTCGGCCTCAACACCGAAGCCGAGGTCCGCGCCGCCTACGAGAAGGTGCGCGCGGCCGGAGATGCCGTCCAGGACGTCACCATCGACGGCGTGCTGGTCACGCCGATGCGCACGGGCGGCACGGAACTGCTCGTGGGCGTGACGGTGGACGCCACCTTCGGCCCCGTGCTCGCCATCGGCCTCGGCGGCGTCTGGGTCGAGATCATGGGCGACACCAGCCTGCGCGTCCTCCCCGTCGGCAGCGAAGAGGTCAAGCGCATGCTCGGCGAGCTGCGCGGCCTGCCGCTGCTGCAGGGCGCGCGCGGCACGCGTCCCGCCGACCTGGACGCGCTCGCCGAAGCGATCACCGGGATCAGCCGGATCGCGCTCTCGCTGGGCGGCGCGCTGCGGGCGCTTGAGGTCAACCCGCTGTGGGTGAACGGAGATCAGGTCGAGGCGCTCGACGTCCTCGTCGTCACCGAGCCAGACGGCTCGTCAGGAACGGAGTAAGTCAATGGCACTTGGTGTGACCGCGGAACAGGACGAACTGCGCGCCTCGGTGCGGCGCTTCCTCACCGACAGGGCGCCGCTGACCCGGGTTCGCGAGCTCATGGAGACCGAGGACGGCGTCGACCGGGCCGTCTGGGAGCAGGTGGGCGCGCAGCTCGGCCTGCTTGGCCTGGCCATACCGGAAGAGTACGGCGGCGGCGGCTTCACCTTCGCCGAGCAGGCGATCGTGCTTGAGGAGCTCGGGGCCGCGCTGTACGGCGGCCCCTTCCTGGCCAGCGGGGTGCTCGCCGCCACCGCGCTGCTCGCCAGCCAGGACGAGGCGGCCCGCCGCGACCTGCTGCCTCCGATCGCCTCCGGCGAGACCATCGCCACGCTGGCCTTCACCGAGGACGACGGGTCCTGGGATCCAGGCACGATCCGGCTGGCCGCCACCAGGGCAGGCGACGACTGGCGGCTTGACGGTCACAAGAGCTTCGTCCTCGACGGCGGTACGGCCGGGCTGATCCTCGTGCTTGCCGTCGCCGACGGCGGGCTGTCGCTGTTCGCGGTGGAAGCGGGCGCGACGGGGCTCGGCCGGACCGTGCTGCCGACGCTTGACCAGACCCGCAAGCTGGCCAGGCTGGAGTTCGACGGCGTGGCAGGCCGCCTGATCGGGTCACCGGGCGACGCCGCCGCCGTCATGGGCCGCGTCCTTGACGTGGCCGCGATCGCGCTGGCCGCCGAGCAGCTCGGCGGCGCGCAGCGGGCGCTCGACATGGCCGTGGAGTACGCGAAGGTGCGCCACCAGTTCGGCCGGCCGATCGGCAGCTTCCAGGCGCTCAAGCACCGGATGGCCGACCTGCTGCTTGAGGTCGAGTCGCTGCGGTCCGCCGTGAACTACGCCGCCGCGGCCGTGGCGGACGGCTCGGAGGAGGTGCCGGTCGTCGCCTCGCTGGTAAAGGCGTACGCCTCGGAAACCTACTTCCACGTGGCCGCGGAGAACATCCAGATCCACGGCGGCATCGGCTTCACCTGGGAGCACGACGCCCACCTGTACTTCAAGCGGGCCAAGTCGAGCGAGCTGTTCCTCGGCGACGCCACCTACCACCGCGAGCGCCTAGCCGACCGGATCAACCTCTAACCACCAAATTCACAACCAG
>JAWWPV010000698.1:0-4932 GCA_033854775.1 Trebonia sp. | reverse complement strand
GCGGCCGACGACTGGATCTTGCGCGACGAGCTGTTCGTGCCGCTCGTCGCGGTGGCCCCCTATGACACCCTGGACGAGGCCCTGGCGCTGGCCAACGCCACCGACCTCGGGCTGACCGCCGGGTTCTTCTCCGCCGACCCCGGCGAGGTCGACCGGTTCCTCGACGAGATCCAGGCCGGGGTCGTCTACGTCAACCGGGCGGCCGGGGCGACGACCGGGGCGTGGCCCGGGGTGCAGCCGTTCGGCGGCTGGAAGGGCTCGGGCACCGGCGGCAAGGCCGGGGGCGGCCTCTATTACGTGCAGCAGTACCTGCGGGAACAGTCAAGGACGGTGGTGGTTTCGTGAGCGAGTGGCTTGACCCGGCGCGGCCTGTGCCCGACGTGCGGACCCCGCTGCCTGGGCCGGCCGGGCGGGCGATCATCGACCGGGACCTCGCGGTCACCAGCGGGTCGCTGCCGCGCGCCTATCCCCTGGTGCCGAGCCGCGCGCTCGGCTCGGTCGTCGAGGACGCCGACGGGAACCTGTTCCTCGACTGCAACGCCGGCATCGCCGTGACGTCCACCGGGCACTGCCATCCCCGCGTGGTGTCGGCGGTTACCGCCCAGGCCGCCGAGCTGCTGCATTACTCGGCCAGCGACTTCTACCTGCCGATTTACTCCCAGATGTGCGCGGCGCTCGCCGCGACCGCCCCCATCCCCGGGCCGGTGCGGGTGTTCCTGACCAACTCGGGGGCCGAGGCCGTGGAAGGGGCGCTCAAGCTGGCCAGGTACGCCACCGGGCGGCCGTACGTGATCAGCTTCTTCGGCGCGTTCCACGGCCGCTCCTACGGGGCGATGACGCTCACCGCGTCGAAGGCCAAGTACCACCAGGGGTTCGGGCCGCTGGTGCCCGGCGTGCTGCACGCGCCGTACGCGTTCAACCAGGTCGACCCGGTCTCGGGGGCGCGGTCGCACGACCCGGACGAGACGTTCGACTTCCTGGAGAACACGCTCTTCAGGTACCAGGTGGCGCCGTCGGAGGTCGCGGCGATCTTCGTCGAGCCGGTGCAGGGCGAGGGCGGGTACATCGTGCCGCCCGCGGCGTGGCTTGCCCGGCTGCGGGAGCTGTGCGACAAGTACGGGATTCTCCTGGTGGCCGACGAGGTGCAGTCCGGCATGGGCCGCACCGGGCGGATGTGGGCCATCGAGCACTCGGGCGTCCACCCTGATGTGCTGATCAGCGCGAAGGGAATCGCCTCGGGGCTGCCGCTCGGCGCGTTCATGGCCAAGGCGCCGCTGATGGAGAAGTGGGGGGCGGGCGCGCACGGCTCCACCTACGGCGGCTCCCCCGTGCCGTGCGCCGCCGGGCTTGCCACGCTGGAGGTGATCGAGTCCGAGGGGCTGCTGGCCAACGCGTCCGCCCAGGGGGCGTTCCTGCTCGACGGGCTGCGCGAGCTGTGGCGCGCGCACCCGGAGACGATCACCGACGTGCGCGGCGTCGGGTTGATGATCGGCGTCGAGCTGCGCACCGCCGAACTGGCGGAACTGGTGCAGCTGCGAGCCTTCGAGCGCGGGCTGCTGGTCCTCGAGTGCGGGGAAAGCTCGATCCGCGTCTCGCCGCCGCTGGTGATCACCCGCGACCAGGCCGCCGCGGCCCTGAAGATCCTCACGGAAGTCTTCGGCGCGGTCGGCTAGGAGACGCAGGGGCTTTCCGGTATGGGTCAGACGACGTGCGGTTCCGAGTTAATTGACCGTGCTCTCCAGGCCCGGGCCGACAGGCCGCCGGGCTGGACTGGCCGCTGGCCCTGACGTCTGGGAGGTCATCCGCGCCGTCAAGTCCGCCCGCGGCGCCGAGCCCGATCTCGGCGAGCACGAACTGCTCACGATGGTCGCGGAGAACACCGGCGTCCCGGTGCGGATGATCCGCGTCGCCACCGGTTACTGGGCCGCCTACCCCGAGGAAATCGACGCGGAGGTCGCGGCGGCGGATGCCGCCGAGGAAAGCGCTGAGCAGGCCTGGCGGCGCGAGCGGGAACTGCTGGCCGGGTGACCTCGCGTGGCCCCCAGGCTGCTCCTTGACGAGATGTTCCCCAAGGCGATGGCCGACCAGCTCAACGCTAAGGGGCATGACGTCCGCGGGGTCGTGGCCGACCCGGATTTCGTGGGCCTGCCCGACGAGGATGTCCTCACCGGCGCCGCCGAGGCAGGCCGCGCCTTGGTCACCGCCAACATCAAGGACTTCATGCCGATCGACGCCCGTTACCGGGCGGCTGGCCGCTCGCACGCCGGGTTGATCATGGTGAGCACCAAGACCTTCGCGCAGAACAGAACCTACGTCACCGCGGTCACCGGCGCCCTGGACGCCCTGCTCGCCGTGGAAGATAGCATCCACGCCGACGGAGTCGTCTTCTAGCTCACGCCTAGCTCCGCGTCCGCGTCAACGTCTGGGCGGTACCCGGCGCAGATCCCGGGGTCCAGGTCGCTGGGCATTCGGCTAGAGGACGAACGGGATCAGCATCTTGCTGTGGGCCTTGTACTCGGGGTACGTGTCGGGGAAGAGGTCCGTCATGTAGCGCTCCTCGCTGAGCGCGCTGTAGACGAAGTAGCCGGCCAGGACAGCGGCCACGATCAGGCCGTACAACGTCGTGGCCAGGGCGGTGCCGAGCAGGCCGAGGATGATGCCCGTGTAGATGGGGTGCCTGATGGCGTGGTACGGGCCGGTCGTGACCAGGTCAGGGTTCTCTTTCTGCGTCATCGGCATGCCCCAGTTCCTGCCGATGTAGAGCCTGGCCCAGACCGCCAGGGCGAGGCCAACCGCCCAGACGGCCATGCCGATGCCGGCCAGCCACCAGTCATCCGTGGTCTTGTGCGCGCCGAAGCCGATGAAGCGCGCGAAGAGCACGATGACGACAAGGAGCGCCACCCGGACGCCGACGAACCGGTTCAGCCGGTTCTTGCCGGGCTTGTTGTGCCGGGCCTCCACGAGCCAGTAGAGCCAGAAGGCCGCCCAGCCGATAACGATGACAAGGTCGACAGCGCGCATGACCTCATCATTCCCCCGTACAGGGCCGCGGTGCCATCGTCAGTAAGGTTGATCCGGCGCGTCCGCTTTCTTGCTGTTATCAGTGATGGGTGACGGAATGTCAGCACTGAGTGACAGCATGCCTTTGTGGCGGGCAAGGACCCTGATGCGCTGAGTGCGCTGATCAGGAAGCAGGACGGTGTGGTGTCGCGGAAGCAGGCGCTGGCGGCGGGGCTCTCGCCGAATGCCCTGCGTCACCGGCTGCGGCCGGGTGGCCCGTGGTCGGTCTGGCTGCCCGGCGTCTACCAGACCGCGACCGGCGCTCCAACGCAATCTCAACGGGAGATAGCGGCCCTCTTGTACGGCGGCCCGCATGCGGTGCTGACCGGCGTGACCGCGCTGCGGCATTACCGCCTGCCTGCCCCGGACTCGGCCGTCGTCGACATCCTGATACCAGCTAGGTGGAAACGCCAAAGCATCCTCTACGTCAAGGTTCACCGGACGACCCAGATGCCGGAGATGGTGTACGGCCCCCGGCACCTTGCGTGCGCGCCGCCCGCGAGGGCCGTTGCGGATGCCGTGCGCACGCTGGCGGACCTGCGAGCGGCCCGTACCCTGCTAGCCGGAGTCGTCCAGGACAGAGGCTGCACGTCATGGCAGCTTAAACAGGAACTGGATGCCGGGCCGGTCCAGTACTCCGCACTGCTGCGCAGCGTGCTCACCGAGGTCACGGACGGGGTCCGTTCGGCGCCGGAGGCAGAGTTGCGAGACCTCATCAGGAAGGCCGACCTGCCAATGCCGTTGTTCAATCCCAGGCTTTACTTGCGCGACGGCACGTTCATCGCGTGTCCGGACGCCTGGTGGCCGGAGGCAGGCGTCGCCGTCGAGGTCGACTCTAAGCGGTGGCACCTGCGCCCCGACGACTGGGAACGCACCATGGACCGACACGCCCAGCTCGGCCAGTACTCCATAGTGACGCTGCACTTCACACCGCACAGGCTGCGGACCGGGCAGGCCTTTGTGATCACCAGGTTGCGAAATGCCTATACGTCGGGCGCGGCCCGACCGCGGCTGGATATCAGAACCGTCCCCGCCGGCGGTTGATGGATGTCCCGTTGGTGTCGCTATAGCGACACCAACGGGACATCCACGCCGCGCCCGGCAGGGATGTGGAGCCGCGCCCGGCAGGCGAGGAGCCGCGCCCGGCGGGAGGCCGGGCGGTGGCGAGGCTCAGCGCCCGGGGGCGGGAACGGAGGGGCGCTGCCGCTACTTCTCGACGTAGAACAGGCGCTTGTTCACGAACTCGTCGATGCCGAGCGGGCCGAGCTCACGGCCGAAGCCGGACCGCTTGGTGCCGCCGAACGGCAGGTCCGCGCCCTCCCCCGCCGGGGTGTTCACGTTGGCCATGCCGACCTCGAGCTGCTCGGCGACCTTCGTCGCCCGCTCCTCGTCGGCCGACCACACCGCGCCGCCGAGGCCGAAGTCCACGACGTTGGCGAGCTTGACCGCGTCGTCGTCGCTGCTGACCTTGTAGACGACGGCGACCGGGCCGAACAGCTCCTCCTTGTAGGCGCGCATCTCCGGGGTGACCCCGGTGAGGACGGCCGGGGCGAAGTACGCGGCGGAACCGAGGCTGCCGCCGACGTGCAGGGTCGCGCCCTTCGACACGGCGTCCTGCACCTGGGCGAGCAGGTTCTCGGCCGCCTTGCGGGAGACCATCGGGCTGTAGGCGTCGTCGGAGTCGTCGCCCGGCTTGCGCGGCGTCATCGCGGTAGCCCGCTTGACCAGGGCAGCCACGAAGTCGTCGTACACGTTGTCCATGACGATCATCCGCTTGTTGGAGTTGCAGGCCTGGCCGACGTTCTCCATCCGGGTGCTCCACGCGGTCTCCGCCGCGGCATCGACGTCGGGCGTGTCGAGGATGATGTACGG
>JAWWPV010000697.1:0-3091 GCA_033854775.1 Trebonia sp. | reverse complement strand
GCGGTCACGCTGCTGTTCGGCGCGATCATCGGTTGCGCCAAGGACGACATCAAGAAGGCACTCGCCGGGTCCACCATGTCGCAGATCGGCTACATGACGCTCGCGGCCGGCCTCGGCCCGGCCGGTTACGTGTTCGCGATCGCGCACCTGCTCGCGCACGGGTTCTTCAAGGCGGGGCTGTTCCTCGGCGCCGGCTCTGTCCTGCACGGCATGGACGACGAGGTGAACATGCGGCGCTTCGGCGGGCTGCGCAAGCTCCTGCCGATCACCTTCGTCACGTTCGGCCTCGGCTACCTGGCGATCATCGGCATACCGCCGTTCTCCGGGTTCTTCACCAAGGACGGCATCATCGACGCCGCCTGGGAAAAGGGCGGTACCTCGGGCTGGATCCTCGCGGCGTGCGCCATCATCGGCGCCGGCATCACCGCGTTCTACATGTCCAGGGTCATGCTCATGACCTATTTCGGGCCGAAGCGCTGGGAGGAGAACGGGGTGATCGGCGGGGCCGGGGCGAACCCGCCCTTCACCGAGGCCGAGCGGCACATCCCGCACCCGCACGAGTCGCCGTTGCTCATGACCGTGCCGATGATCCTGCTGGCGGTCGGCTCGGTCGCGGCCGGCTGGTTCCTCATCGTCAACTACCGGTTCGCCGACTTCCTCGGGCCGGTGGTCGGCCTGCCGCCGGACAAGCACGGGATCTGGACCTGGCCGGGAATCATCGCGCTGGTCCTCGTCGTGTTTGGCGTCGGGATCGCCTGGGCGATGTACGGGCGGGTGCCGGTGCTGGCCGTGGCCCCGCGCGGATCGGTGGTTACCCGCGCCGCGCGGGCCGACCTCTACGGCGACGCGTTCAACGAGTCCGTGCTGATGCGCCCCGGTCAGTGGCTCACCCGCCTGTCAGTTTTTTTCGACAGCCGAGGCGTGGACGGCCTGGTAAACGGGCTGGCCGCAACCATCGGCGGGACGTCGGGACGGCTGCGCAAGCTGCAGAACGGATTCGTGCGCTCTTACGCGCTGTCCATGCTCATCGGCGCCGTGCTGCTCCTGGCAGGCCTACTGGTGGTGAGGCTTTAATGAACCCTGTTGCGGCAGTGGCGAACAGCGGGACACCATGGCTGACCGTCGCGGGCGGCATCCCGCTGCTCGGCGCGATCGTGGTGGCCCTGCTGCCGGTCCGGCTGGCCAAGGTGACCACGCTGCTGTTCGCGCTGGTTGACCTGGTCTGGGTGATCGTCATGGCCACCCAGTTCAAGACCTCGGGACCGACGTTCCAGTTCACCGAGGAGTACTCCTGGATCCCGCAGTTCGGCGTGCACTACGCGCTCGGCGTCGACGGGATCGGGCTTGTGCTCCTCGGCATGACCGTGGTGCTGATGCCCGTGGTGGTACTGGCCTCCTGGCACGACGCGGACAACGTCTCGAAGTCGCCCAAGACGTACTTCGCGCTGATACTGGCCCTCGACACGATGCTGATCGGGGCCTTCGCGGCCACCGACGTCTTCATGTTCTACGTGTTCTTCGAGGCCATGCTGATCCCGATGTACTTCCTGATCGGGTCGTTCGGGGTCGGGCCACGGCAGTACGCCGCGGTCAAGTTCCTGCTCTACAGCCTGCTCGGCGGCCTGCTCATGCTGGTCGCGGTAATCGCGCTGTACGTGTACGCGGGGCAGTCCGCGGCCACCGGTCACCACGGCACGTTCATGTTCTACACGCTTGAGCACGTCGCCCTGTCGCCGACGGTGCAGAAGTGGCTGTTCCTCGGCTTCTTCATCGCCTTCGCGATCAAGGCGCCGCTGTGGCCCTTCCACACCTGGCTGCCGGACGCCGCGTCGTCCGCCCAGCCCGGTGCCGCGGTGCTGATGCTCGGCGTAATGGACAAGGTCGGCACGTTCGGCATGATCAGGTACTGCCTGGAGCTGTTCCCCGACGGGTTCCACTACTTCACGCCGCTGATCCTCGTGCTGGCGGTGATCTCGATCATCTACGGCGCCATCGTGGCGATCGGCCAGACGTCGATGAAGCGGCTGATCGGGTACACCTCTATTTCGCACTTCGGGTTCATCGTGCTCGGCATCTTCGCGCTCACCTCGCAGGGCCAGTCAGGTGCCACGCTCTACATGGTCAATCACGGCTTCGCCACCGGCGCGCTGTTCCTGCTCGCGGGGTTCCTGATCGTGCGGCGCGGTTCTGACAAGATCTCCGACTACGGCGGCGTGCAGAAGGTAGCGCCGGTGCTCGCCGGCCTCTTCCTGGTCTCCGGCCTCGCCGGCCTGTCGCTGCCGGGCCTTTCGACCTTCGTGTCGGAGTTCCTTGTGCTGGTCGGCACCTTCTCCAGGTACAAGGTCGCGGGCTCGTTCGCGGTGGCGGGGATCATCCTCGCGGCGATCTACATCCTGTGGATGTACCAGCGGACGATGACCGGGCCCACCGTCGAGTCGGTCGCCGCGATGCCGGACCTGCGGGTGCGAGAGCTGCTCGCGGTCGTGCCGCTCGTCGTCCTGATCGTCGCCATGGGCGTTTACCCCAAGCCGGTGCTCGACGTGATCAACCCGGCCGTCAAGGCCACCATGTCCCAGGTGGGCTCCACTGACCCGGTGCCCGCTCATCCCGCCGCCGCCCAGAATGGAGCCCAGCCGTGAGCCTCGCCGTCGCTGCCGTCGCTGCTGCCACGCCCGGCGCCATCAAGGCGCCGAGCATCGAGTACAGCCAGCTCGCGCCGATGCTCGTCGTCTTCGGCGCGGCCATCGTCGGCGTGCTGGTCGAGGCCTTCGTGCCCCGGGAGCTGCGCCGGGCCGTTCACCTGCTGGTGACCTTCGGCGCCCTCGTCGCGGCGTTCGTCTGGACCTGCGTGATCGCCGCGTCCTCGACGATCTTCGCCAAGGGCAGCGCCGGCCACGTCGCGGCGATGGGCGCGGTCGCCGTGGACCGGCCGACCCTGTTCATCCAGGGCACGATCCTCGTGCTCGCGGCGGTCTCCGTGCTGCTGATCGCGGACGCCTCGCACGACGTGTCGTCGTTCGCCGGGCAGGCGGCCGCCGTCCCGGGGTCCCCGGAAGAGCGGGCCGGGCTGCGCGCCGGCCTGGTGCACACC
>JAWWPV010000696.1:0-4058 GCA_033854775.1 Trebonia sp. | reverse complement strand
CGCATCCAGCAGGTCCCCTTCGTCAAGCTCAACGCCGGCGATACCGCTCATGCCTGGTCGGCCGCCCTGCCTGCCGCGCTGGCCTGGATATGGCAGCAGCTGGCCCCACCTGACCTGCGCGACCTGTTCCCCGTGCCCGGCCAAGGCAGCAACCTCACCACGCTGCCTGTCCGTCCGGTGAAGGGGCATCACCTCGGCGCGTGCAAGATCGCGGTTGACCTCCCGTGCGTTCACCTCGCACCCGGCCAGGCCAAGCAACCGGGAAGCCAGACGGGTTAGGGGATAGCGGCGGCGTGGCGGCCGCCGCTGCGGGATCTCGTGCCACGGGAGGGACGACCGCTCGCCAGGTCAGCACCCGCCTCGGCGCCCCGTAACCGGCCGGTCGCCTAGGCGCTTTGCATGCGCTCATGCAGGCGGTTATCAGCGCTTTCGATCGAGCTGACCACGGGGACGGCATCATCCGGTGAGGCATTCGGCCTGTTCAGGGAGCAGCGGTCTTCCGCGTGCTCAACGATGATCATGGTCCCGCCTGGTCCGGGAAAGACAGACCAATTGATACCTGGCACGTCCGCGTGCGCACGGGTCCACCGGGACATGTCCTGCTTGGTGGTGATGTGCGCGATCTCGGTGATCCCGGTGATCACGGCGTCTCTCCTTTCGGCGGAGCGCGGGTTAGCACTCCGTGGGCCATGGGGACTGGTAGTCCACTCGGTTGGCCCTGAGCAGGGTCGCGCGTCCTGTCGGAGCACGGTGCGGTAGCCCTCATTGCCTGACTTCGCCGGAGGGGGATCCGGCGTGCTGCGAGCCCGTTAGGGCACGCGGCAGCAGCCGCCTCGGGGGAGGCGACTTCAAGGTGAGTTCAGCGCCGCACCGCAGTAGACCATGCGTTGACCTGGGGGTTCATAATGGTCTAGACCGATTTCCGCGCCCTCTACTAATACCAGATGCTCCAGGGGCGCGAGAACGCTGATGTGGCCAACGTGACACAGCCCACAAGCTGGAAAGACCTCCCGGTTTGCACCGCGGTGCACCGCGGGGCACCCGTGGCCGTAACGTGGAAACTCCGCGTTACGTGGAACTTCCACACGTGCTACGCGTGCCTTATTTCCAGGTAACGCAGAGTTTCCAAGATCTTTGGCAGGGGCATGACGCGACCGCCGGGCTGGCCGCCGATGCGCGGCCCGCGTGAGCATCGCGATTCCCTCGGCTGACCGGCATTGGCGCATGACCAGGAAAAGTTAGCAAGATCTCCGGTGACCTGCCGGAATGCCAGCCACCACCCCGTCCCCGAACGGGACTGATCACGCGGGCGCCTTCTCGCGGGAGAACCTGATGGTGATCACCACGCCCTCGCCGTCGTCAAGATGCTCGGTCATGACGTCACCCTCGACCGTTTCCGTGAGGGTGCTGGTGTCCCGCCGCTTGCCGTTCCAGTTCGGGAAGGAGGAGCGCAGGACCTCCTCGTCCTTGAAGACGCCGCCGGCGTCGACGGTGTAGGTGCCGAGGACCACGAGCGTGTCGCGGACGGCGCGGGCGTTCTCCTCGTCGCTCCCGGCCAGCGGATCGCCGGAGGCGAGCGGGGGCAGGCCAGGCCGGTGCAGCACGTCGGTGAAGTACCCGCTGTCGGTGAAGATCAGGTAGCCGTCCGGCGTTGGCCCGAAGGGCTGCACGGTCCCTCCGGAGGTGTCGGCCTGGGCGAACGTAAGGCGCCACGCGGCGGCGACCTGGTTACCGCTAGCCGGCGAGCCGGCGGTCCCGGCATACTCCCAGGTGAGCTCGGCGATATCGTCCGGGCCAAGGCGGAGGGCCTGGCTGAGCCTGCCGTCGCCCACGCGCACGCGGATGTCGCCGCCGCCTCGCCTGGTGTCGTTCCAGTTCGGAAAGGTCGAGCCGAGGACGTGCTGGCCGGCCAGGAACCCGTCTTCGGTGGTCGTATAGGTCCCGTAGGAGCCCAGGGTGCCGCGGGCGAGCGTGCGAGTTTCCTCCTGGGTGGCCGACAGCCGGTCGCCGGAGGCGACCACCGGCAGGTCGGTCCGCGTGATGGCCTCGGTGAAGTGCAGGTCTTCGGTGAAGATCAGCAACCCGTCCGGGTCCGCCCCGAACCAGTCCGACGTGCGCCCGTGCGCGGTCCGCTCCGCACTGCGCAGCCGCCACACGCCGGCGATTTGGTTGGTCATGACGATTTCTCCTGTCGTGTTCCTGAGTCGTGCCTCCTGTGGGTGCCAACGCCCGCTAGCCGCCGGTAAAGTCCATGCGCACAATGAGACTTCTGTATGGAATCGATGCAAGAGGCGTATAGCTATGCTGGTCACATGACTGAAGTGACCGTCTCAGGTCTGCGCGTGGTCCGCGAGATAGCACTGTCTGGATCGTTCACCGCGGCGGCGCGACTGCTCGGCTATTCTCAGCCGGCCATCTCACGGCAGGTCGCGGCGATGGAGGCGGCGGCCGGGTATCCGCTCTTCATCCGCGAGCCGCGCGGCGTGCGCGTGAGCGCCGCCGGGGCCGTCGTGGTCGAGCACGCGGGGCGGATACTGGCCAGCGTCGATGCCCTGCAGCAGGACCTGGCCGCCGTCGGCGACCGGCTGGCAGGGCGGGTAAAGCTTGGCGTGTTCCCGGCGGCCATGGCCGTGCTTGCGCCCCGTGCGCTGGCCCTGCTGCGAAGCGAGCATCCGGGGCTCCAGGTGAGCCTGAGTGAGGGGGCGACGCCGAGCCTGCTCCGGCAGCTGAGAGCCGGCCGACTGGCCGTCGCGGTGATCGGCGTCGGCGCCGGCCTGCCCGGCTACGACCTCGACGGGCTCACGCACCAGGTCGTGCTCGCCGGCCACCTGCACGTCGCCGTCCCGTACGGCCACCGCCTCGCCACGGCGGCCGTCGTGCCGGTCGCCGAGCTCACAGGCGAGACCTGGATCGCTGGTGACGATTCCGGTGGCGACCCCCAGTTCGGGGCGTGGCCCACCCTCGCCAACCCGGTCATCACCTACACCAGCCGCAGCTGGCCGGCCCGCTTCGGACTGGTCGCCGCCGGGCTCGGCATCTGCCTGGTGCCTGAGGTCGCCGCGCTATCGGTCCCTGCCGGCGTCGTCACGGTCAGCGTGGAAGACCCCGGGTGGCCGGGGCGGATGACGGTGGCGGCGACCCGGCATCGGCCAAGCGCGGAGGCCGCAGCCGTCATGGACGCGCTCCGCGAGTCCGGCGCCGGCATCCGCGATGAGATCCAGCGGCGCCACGGCGTGCCTGCGCAGGACGTCAAGCAGTAGCAATCGACGAGGGGCAGCAGGTCGGCTAACGTCGCTGCCGGGATAACACCGGACGGACGGAGCGCGGAACGGATGAGCGGCACGACGACTGACATCGCCGAGCGGGTGACCGTCACGCTGGCCGGCGGCGTGGCCGACGTCCGCCTGAACCGGCCGGAGAAGCGCAACGCGCTCGACCCCGCGATGTTCGAGGCCCTGGTGGCGGCCGGCGAGCGCCTGAAGACCCAGCCGGGACTGCGGGCCGTCGTGTTGTCGGGCGAGGGCCCCGACTTCTGTGCCGGGCTGGACTTCGGCTCGTTCCAGGCGATGCGCGCAGGCGAACGGCTTTCCGCGACCGCCAAGCTCCCGCCCTCCGCCGGGCCGGCCAGGGCGACCGGGCAGCGCGCGGCCTACGTTTGGGCCGAGCTTCCCGTTCCCGTGATCGCGGCCCTGCGCGGCAACGCGCTCGGCGGCGGCCTGCAGATCTCGCTCGGCGCCGACATCCGGATCGTCGCCCCCGACGCAAGGCTGTCCGTCTTCGAGGTGGCGTGGGGCCTCATCCCCGACATGACCGGCACCCAGCTGCTGCCGGAACTGGTCGGCCGGGACGTCGCCAAGGAGCTGACCTATACCGCGCGGATCGTCAGCGGCGAGGAGGCCGCGGCGATCGGCCTGGCGACGCGCACCGACCCCGATCCGCTCGCCGCGGCCCTCGCCATGGCGAGGGAGATCGCCGGGCGCAGCCCGCACGCCGTCCGGGCGGCCAAGCGGCTGCTCGACCGCGCCGGGCGGACCGACCTGGCGTCGGGCTTCGCGGCG
>JAWWPV010000695.1:0-2759 GCA_033854775.1 Trebonia sp. | reverse complement strand
CGGGCCTCGCCGCCTGCGGGCTCAGCTACTCCCCGGCGCGGCCCGCGCTGTCCAGGCTCGCGCACATCAGGGCGGTCGCGGCGGCGCGGATCGCGCTTGAGGCGACGAGCGGTTACCAGCGCGCGGCGGCGTTCTGGCGATGCGAGCGGCGGATCAGGTCACGGCACGGCGTCGGCGTACGGCAGCACCTGCCCGACGCCGAGGTGCACTGGCCGGACGGGTCGCCGCCGGGGTCAGCGGAGGGGGCGCCTGCCGCCTGGGCCGGCGAGTGCTGGGCGGTCGAGGCCGAGCTGTCGCCCAAGACCGTCGCGCGGACCGTCGCGATCATGCGGGAGATCCTCACCCGCACCGGCGACTACGGCTGTCCCGCCGCCGAGGCCTCGGTTCCCGGGCGCCCGCCACGGCACGCGCGCGCCCTCTACTTGTGCTCACCCGCCGCGCTTGGCACCGTGCTGCGAGCTCGCGACTCCCTCGGCCCGCTCGGCGCGCGGATCGAGGTCCGCAACCTCCCGCCAGGCGCCCTGCTCCCCTAGCCAGCTCCGGCTCCCCGCGTGCGGTTGAGCCGGCTGCTGCCGGCCTAACGGCACACGGGGATTCGCGCTTGCCCACGGCGTAAGCGGATCGTAAGCGAATAATTGCAGATTTGCCGGGCGGCGTTGTGGTGGAGTTAGCGCGTGACGGAGCGGGATCTGTCGTGAGCCGGCCCGTATCGTGAGCCGGCCCCCATCATGAGCTGGCACAGTGCCCCGGAGGTGCGGCACCCAGTGCGCCGGGCGATGGGGCGCGGGATCTTCTGGCTGGCGCGGGTCACCGCGGCTATCGCGGTGGCGGTGGCGCTCGCGCCGGTGACGCTGGTCGCGGCAGGCGCGTACGCCTACGGGTGGTGGCGCGGAGCGCCGCCGCGGCGGATCTACCTGGCCGCCTTGTGGTGCCTGCCCATGGTCGTGGCGTGGCTGGCCGCGGTCGCCGCCTGGCCGGTGCGTGCCGCTTCCGTCGGGGCGGGCAGCTGGTGGTTCCGTGCCGTAGCCGCGCCGTACCGGGCGTGGATCGCGATGTGGCGGTTCATCGAGCACGGGCACCTGGTCGCCGCGGCCGTGGCCGCCGCGCCGCCCGCCATCCCGCTCGGGCTCGTCGCCGGCGGGGCCTGCTGGGCGTACCGGAGGTTCCGGATGCGGAGCGGGGCCGGCGGCCTCACCCCGGAGGCACCCGGCGCGTTCGACGCCAGGCAGTGGCGGCACCAGGTGCGGACCGCGCGGGCGCTGATCGCCGCGCCCGGGTCGCTGCCGCTGCTCTCCCGCGACGGGCACGTGGTGGCCGGCGCGACGATCCGCGCCGTCGGGCCCAGTGCTGGTCAGCACGGGGCTGGTCAGCACGGGGCCGGCCGTGCCGCTTCGATCCCCTACGAGCGGCTGCGGTCGCACCAGGTGGTCATCGGGTCGACGGGGACAGGGAAGACCACGCTGCTGTTGCGGCTGTGGGCCGGGTTCATGTCCGCCGGGCTGCGCCGGTACGCCGCCGGCCCCGATCAAGAAAAGGGAGCGCAGCGGCCGCTGCTCGTCGTGCTCGACTGCAAGGGCGGCGCGTCCTCGCGGAAGGTCGCGGACCGCACCCGGCGGGTGCTGCGGGACGCGGGCGCGCGGTCGACCGCGATCGGGCCGGACGAGGCGTCGCTCTCGCTGTGGACCCTGCCGCCAGACCGTTTGGTGACCACGCTGCTCGACCTGATCGAGCACGGCACCGGCGGCGCCGCCTTTTACACCGACGTCATGGAGGCGCTTGTCTCCCTGGCCGTCTGCGCGCCCTGCGGCCCGCCCGCGAACTCGGCCGATTTCCTCGCCAGGCTGGACGCCGACTGGCTCGCCGCCGTCTACGGGGCGCATGGTGACGCGGACGCAGTAGCCACCATTCGTTCGGGGAAAAGGGCTTTTGAAGACGTGAAGTTGCGGTTCCGCGCGCTGTGGCGGCGGCTTGGCGCGGGACTCGACGGCGGCTCCTCGTTCGCGGACGCCGACGCGTGGTACTGCGTGCTCGAAGGCACCGCCGAGGCCTCGGTCGCGGAGGCGCAGGCACGGGCGCTGACCGACCTGCTCGCGTTCCACGCGCTGCGCGGTGAGGCGGAGATCCTGCTGTGCGTCGATGAGTTCTCCGCGGTGTCGCGGCGGCTGCCGATCTGGCGGCTGTATGAGCGGGCGCGGTCGCTCGGGCTTGCCGTGCAGGTGTCGGCGCAGTCGTGGGAGGGCCTGGCCGGTTCTGAGGACGAGCGGCAGCGGGTAGCCGCGACCGCCGAGGGCGGGATCTGGCTGCTGCGCACGCCCCGGCCGGACGCCGTGGTGGCCCTGGCGGGAACCCAGCCTTACGTGGACACGACGCGGCGGTTCGACGGGGCGGGGGCGTGGTCGGATGACGGGCTGTCGCGGACCCGGCTCGTGCCGGTGCTCGACGGGGACCTCGTGCGGCGGCTCGACGTTGGCCAGGTGGCCTACATCTATCGCGGCGGGGTGACGTTCCTGCAGATCAAGCGGCTGACCGGGCGGCAGGCAGCGGTCGCGCGCGGTTCGGAGCCGGCGACGCTCCCGCTGCCGGTTGTCGCGTCCGTGCCCGGTATGTGGACCGTGCCCGGCATGCCGAGGGCGTCTGGCCTGGGGGCGTCTGGCCTGGGGGCGCCGGGCAGCGCGCAGCCGGGGATGCCGATACAGGGGGTGCCCAGGCAGGGAACGCTGGGCCAGATTGCGCTGGCGGACGTAAGCGAGGTACTCGAC
>JAWWPV010000694.1:0-4054 GCA_033854775.1 Trebonia sp. | reverse complement strand
GTACGACAAGCCAGGCTGGTTCATCGGCCGCCAGCACCTGGCCAACCACTTCATCCTGACCCCCTGCGGCGAGCAGGAGATGCACGTCAAGGCCTACTCCACGCTCGTGCAGTACCAGGTGGACTACAAGCGCAACTTCGTCTTCGGCCTCGCCAACTGGGACAACGTCCTCACCAAGGCGTCGGGGGAGTGGCTATTCAAGTCCATGCGCATCCACAAGTGGATGGGCGAGGACGTGCCCTGGGTGGGCGAGGACCGCGCCAAGATCAACGCGCCGACCGGCCCGCTCATCTAAAGTCAACGGCCACGTCAAGATCATGAGCACTCCGAACGGGAGCGGGCACCTCCCGGTCCGCAACCCTTACACCGGCGAGGTGGATTACGAGATCACCCCGCCGACTCCCGAGGAGCTGACGCGGCGGTGCGACTCGCTGCGGGCCGCGCAGGTGAAGTGGGCCGCCGCCCCGCTTGAGCACCGGGTCGAGGTCATGCTCCGCTGGGCGGACGAACTGGACAAGGCCTACGGCCCGCTGTCCGCGGCGGACTTCACCGACACCGGCGGCTGCCTGATCGCGCTGATGTCACCAAGGATCGTGGCGTCCAGCGTCCGGTCCTGGGCGGCCGACGCGGCCGGCGTGCTCGACGCGGCGGCCAGGTCGGGCACCACCTCGATCATGCCCAGTGTGGCGTTCCGCACCCAGCTGGTCCCTTACCAGCTGGTCGGCGTGATCTCCCCGTGGAACGGCCCGCTGATGCTGTCCTGCCTCGACCCGGTCCCTGCCCTGTTCGCTGGCTCCGCGGTGATCGTCAAGCCGTCCGAAGTCGCGCCGAGGTTCGTCGAGCCGCTGATGGACACCATCCGCGCGGTGCCCGAGCTGGCCGGGGTGTTCACGTTCATCACCGGCGACGGGCAGACCGGCCAGCGGCTTATCCAGCAGGTGGACATGCTCTGCTTTACCGGCTCGGTGCCCAACGGCCGCAAGGTCGCGGTCGCCTGCGCCGAGCGGCTGATCCCCGCCTACCTGGAACTCGGCGGCAAGGACCCGGCGATCGTCACGGCGACCGCCGACCTGGACGCGGCCGCCACGGCGGTGCTGCGCGGCGCGGCGTTCGGCACGGGCCAGGTCTGCTTCTCCATCGAGCGGGTCTACGTGCACGAGGACGTGCACGACGCGTTCGTGGACCTCCTGGTCGCCAAGGCCGACGCGCTGCGGCTCAACTACCCGGACATCAACGACGGCGAGATCGGCCCGTTCGGCCTCGACCGGCAGGCGCGGATCGCCGACGAGCACCTGGCCGACGCCCTCGCCAAGGGCGCGGTGCTGCGGGCCGGCGGGCCCTCGCGGGTCCTCGGCGCCGAGTTTGGGGTGCGCGGTGGCCACTTCATGCGCCCGACGGTGCTCACCGAGGTCAGCCACGACATGCTGCTGCTGACCGAGGAATCGTTCGCGCCGATCATGCCGGTCATGCGCTACCGCACCGAGGACGAGGCGATCGCGCTGGCCAACGACACGCACTACGGCCTGTCCGCCTCGGTGATCGCGGGTACCCCTGAGGAGGCCGCCAGGATCGCCGAGCGCGTCAACGCGGGCACGATCGCCCTCCAGGACACGTTCCTGACCCTGTTCAAGACGAGGGACGTGGGTACGAACTCCTTCGCCGACTCCGGCCTCGGCGGTGACCGCACCGGCCCGGGCTCGATCCTGAGGTTCCTCCGCAAGAAGGCCCTCATGACCCAGTCAGCCCCGCCGGCCCCGCTGGCCCGCCCGCCGGTTCCGCGGACATAGCCCCACGGCCCGAGGACCAGACCCGATCTGGCCCTATGTTCCCTTCGCACATATCTATTGGCCCGATGGGCCCGAGGCCCAGAACGCCGAACCGCAACGTAAGGAGCCCGCGTGAAGATCCAGGCCGCCGTCGTCTGGGAAGCCGGGGCGACGCTGTCGATCGAGGAGTTCGACCTCGACGACCCGCGCGATGACGAGATCCTCGTCAGGGTCGAGGCCGCCGGCGTCTGCCACACCGACGACAACGCCCGCCTCGGCCGCCTCCCGGTGGTGTTCCCGATCATCCTCGGCCATGAGGGGGCGGGCACCGTCGAGCGCGTCGGCAAGGACGTCACCAAGGTCAGGCCGGGTGACCGGGTGCTGTTCACCCCGGACTACTGCGGCGAGTGCGAGCAGTGCGTCCTCGGCAAGACCCCGTACTGCGACCAGGTGGTCCCCGTCACGTTCATCGGCACCCGCCCCGACGGCACGCCGCGCGCGCATCAGAACGGCAAGCCGGTGCGCGCCTCGTTCTTCGGCCAGTCAAGCTTCGCGACGCACTCCCTGGTCACCGAGCGGAACATCGTCCCCGTCGCCCCCGACGCGCCGCTGCACCACCTGGCCGGCTTCACCTGCGGCGTGCAGACCGGCGCGGGCGCGATCCTGAACGCCATGCCGGTCGGCAGCGCGAGCAAGGTCGCGATCTGGGGGGCCGGCGCGGTCGGCCTGTCCGCCGTGATGGCCGCGAAGGCATCCGGCGCCGCCGAGGTCATCGCGATCGACCGGGTAGGGCACCGCCTCGCCCTGGCCGCCGAGCTTGGCGCCACGGCCACGATCGACACCACCGGCCAGGAACTCGCCGACGTGGCCGTCGCGGTCGTGAAGCTGACCGGCAGGGGCGTCGACGTCGCGCTCGACACCACCGGCAACCCCGCCGTGATCCTGGCCGAGGTCCAGTCACTGGCGACCCACGGCACCGCCTCGGTGATCACCAGCAGCGGCGCGCCCATCAGCCTGCCCCCGGGCGACCTGCTGCTCAAGGGCCGCCAGCTCAGGGGCACGATGGGCGGCCACATCAACCCGACGATCTTCATCCCGCGGCTGCTCGACCTGCACGCGCGGGGCCGGTTCCCCGTCGACCGCCTCGTGAAGAACTACCCGTTCACCGAGCTGAACACGGCGATCGCCGACTCCCTCTCCGGAGCGACCATCAAGCCGGTCCTGACGTTCGACAACTAAGGCCAGCGGCACGTAACCCCGGCCGACGACGCTTGGGGCGGGCCTGCGCACGAGGTAAGCGAGGCCTTTCCCCTGTCAGCCCCACGTGTTTTCCATGATTCCCTCCGTCGGCAGTCGTCGGCCGGCGTACCACGCCGAGGCCCGACATGCGGTTTTTGTAACCACTGCCATACGTAGAGTATTCTTACGATTTGCGACAGTCAAGTTACTTTACGTGAGTTGATCCGTCGTTGCACAATAGGTACGTGAACGGTGACCGTGGGCAGGCGGTCCTTGGCATTGACCTGGGAACCAGCGGGGTCAAGGCTCTCGTGGCCGGGGCCGACGGCGGCGTCCTCGGCCGGGGCACGGCCGGCTACCGAGTCCTGGTGCCCGCCCCGGGGCGGGCCGAGGCCGCTCCAGGCGACTGGTGGCTCGCCACGCGGGCGGCCGTCCGCGGGGCCCTCGCGGAGGCGGACCGCGTCACCGTCACCGCCATGGCCGTCGCCGGGCAGATGCACGGGGTCGTGCTCGTGGACGACCGGGGCGCGCCGCTGCGCGAGGCGATCCTGTGGCTGGACCAGCGCGCGGCGGCGGAGGCCGCCACCTACCGGGAACTGCCCTGCGAGTACACGGCCGTGCTCGGCAACCGGCCATCGCCCGGCATGGCGGGGCCGCTGCTGTCGTGGCTCGTGACCCACGAGCCGTGCACGGTCCGTGCCGCCTGGTGGGCGCTTCAGCCCAAGGACTGGCTCCGCCTGCGGCTCACCGGGCAGGCCGCGACCGACCCGACCGACGCCTCCGGCACGCTCCTGTTCGACCTGGCCCGCAACGCCTGGGCCGGCCCCCTCATCGAGAAACTCGGGCTGCCGAGGGAAAAGCTCCCCCCGGTCCGCGGCTGCGCCGACATCGCCGGCCACCTGCTACCAGGACCGGCCGCCGATCTCGGCCTGCCAAAGGGGATCCCGGTGGCCGTCGGCGCGGCGGACACCGCCGCGGCCCTGTTCGCCGCGGGCCTTGGCGCCGACGAGGCCATGCTGAACCTCGGCAGCGGCGGCCAGTGGGTCGTC
>JAWWPV010000693.1:0-10478 GCA_033854775.1 Trebonia sp. | reverse complement strand
CATGGGGTGCCCAAACGTCCGCCATCTTGTGCGTAGGGCCATCCCTTCCTGATAACAGCAAGAAGCGCGGAGCGCGGTAGCCGCCCCGTGAGCGAACCGGCCGGATCGCGTGAAACACGCCATCGTTCGGGATAATCACGGACGTCAGCCCGCGCGGACCCGCGGTTGGCCGGCGACCGCTCCGCAGACCACGAGTACGGGGCTGGCTAGGAGTACAGCGCCTCGATCTCGTGGGCGAACTCCTTGGCCAGGACCGCGCGCTTGATGCCGAGCTTGGCCGACAGGTGCCCCTCCTCCTGGGTGAAGTCCCCGTCGAGTATCCGGAACTTCCTGATCGACTCCGCCCGGGAGACCGCCTTGTTCGCGTCGTCCACGGCCGCCTGGACCTCGGCGTTCAGGTCGGGGTCGGCCCGCAGGTCCGCGACCGTGGCGTCGGCGGGCTTGCCGTGCCGCGCCTTCCACGGGCCGAAGGCCTCCTGGTCGATGGTGACCAGCACCCCGACGAACGGCCGACCGTCGCCGACCACCATGCACTGCGAGATGATCGCGTGCATCCGCATCCGGTCCTCAAGGACGGCGGGGGCGACGTTCTTGCCGCCGGCGGTGACGATCATCTCCTTCTTCCTGCCGGTGATCGTCAGGAAGCCCTCGTCGTCAAGCTCGCCGATGTCGCCGGTGGCGTAATAGCCGTCGGCCGTGAACGCGTCCTTGGTGGCCGCCTCGTCGCGCCAGTAGGCGGGGAAGATGGTCTTGCCGCGGACCAGGATCTCGCCGTCGTCGGCGATCCGCGCGGTGATGCCGGGCAGCGGCTGGCCCACGGAGCCGATCTTCAGCCGGTCGGGGCGGTTCACCGACACGGCCGCGGTCGTCTCGGTCAGCCCGTACCCCTCGAGGATGGAGACCCCGATCCCGCGGAAGAAGTGCCCGAGCCGCGGTGCGAGCGCCGCGCCGCCCGAGATCGCCCACTTAGCCTGGCCGCCAAGGGCGGCGCGGAGCTTGCCGTAGACGAGCCGGTCGAACAGGGCATGCTCGGCCCGCAGGCCCAGGCCAGGAGCGCCAGGAGAGCCAGGGCCGTCGAGCGCCTCGCTGTACGCGACGGCGGTCTTAGCGGCGCGAGCGAAGATCTTGCCCCTGCCCTCGCTGACCGCCCTCGCCTCGGCGCCGTTGTACACCTTCTCGAACACGCGCGGCACGGCGAGGATGAACGTCGGCTTGAACGACCCCAGGTCGGGCAGCAGGTCGTTCATGTCCGAACAGTGCCCGAGGACGACGCCGGCGTCCAGCGTGCCGACCTCGATGATCCGGGCGAAGACGTGCGCGAGCGGCAGGAACAGCAGGGTGGACGCCGTGCCGTCGGCGTGGAGCGGGGCGAGGGGCCCCATGAACGCGTTCCTGACGGCCGCCAGGAGGTTCTCGTGCGTGATCTCGCACCCCCTGGGCCGCCCGGTGGTACCTGAGGTGTAGATGAGGGTGGCGATGTCCGTGGCGCCCCGTGACCGGGCACGGGAGTCAAGCGCCTCCGCGGTGACGTCAGCTCCGGCGGCGGTCAGCGACGGCAGGTCGGAGTCGAGCAGCCACAGGTGCTCAAGCGCCGGCAGCCGGTCCCGGGCGGCGGTGATCATCGCGGCGAACCCGTCGGTCTCCGCGATGACGGCACGCGCCTCGGAGTTGGCCAGGATCCACTCGGCCTGCTCGGCCGACGAGGTCTCGTAGATCGGCACCACGACCGCGCCCGTGGTCCACAGCGCGTAGTCGATCAGCGTCCACTCGTACCGGGTGTGCGACATGAGCGCGATCCGGTCCCCGACCTCGATGCCGGCCGCGATGAACCCCTTGGCCAGCGCGTGCACCTCGTCCCTGAACCGCGCCGCGGTGACATCCGACCAGGCACCGTCCGCTGTTTTACGCCGCAGCATGACGGCATGCGGCTGCTCTGCCGCGCGGCGCGTGACCACGTCCGCCGCGTTCCCCGACGCCTGGATCTCCGTCAGGGCGGGAATGCTGTACTCGCGCAAGGACCTCTCCGTTCTCCGTCCACCCAAGTCTATGTTTTATCTCATGAGGGTCCACGTGGTAAGTGATGTGCACGGCACGGCCGACGCGCTGAAGACGGCAGGCGACGGCGCGGACATGCTGGTCTGCCTGGGTGACATGCTCCTGTTCCTCGATTACGCGGACCCCACCCAGGGCATCTTCGCCGAGCTCTACGGCGCGGAACACGCCAGGGAGTACATCGACCTGCGCACCGCGCGCCGGTTCGACGAGGCCAGGGCGCTCACCGCCGGCATCGCGGCGAGACTGACGGCCGACCGCGGCACCGATCTGCGTACCCTCACCGAGGAGGCGATCAGGAAACAGTACGCCGCGCTCTTCGGCGCCCTGGCGGAGCCCGCCTACCTGACCTACGGCAACGTGGACGTGCCGCGCCTGTGGGAGTGCTTCCGCAAGCCCGGCCACCAGGTGCTCGACGGCGGCAGGGCGGTGGTCGACGGAGTCACGTTCGGTTTCGTCGGCGCCGGGCTGATCTCCCCGTACCGGACGCCGAACGAGGTGCCGCCGGCCCGGTACTCGGAAAAGCTGGACGCGGTCGGCGCGGTGGACGTGCTCTGCACGCACATCCCGCCGGCGGTCCCCGAGCTGCTCTACGACGTGCAGGCACGCCGCATGGAAACCGGCTCGACCGCACTGCTCGAGGTGATCCGCCGCACGCAGCCCAGGTACGCCTTCTTCGGGCACGTGCACAATCCACTCGTGCGGCGCGTGCGGATCGGGCGCACCGAGTGCGTCAACGTCGGCCACTTCCGCGCCACCCGGGTCCCGTACGTCGTCGAGCTGTGAACGACACATCGCGTCAGGAGGGTTAATCTGCCTGTATGAGCACTGAGCCGGGCAGCGACCCGATTGGCGATTTCCAGCGGTGGCTGATGAAGGCCGGCGCCAAGAGCATCGGCCGCGAGGTGGCGGGCCGGGTGAAGTCCACCTTCGGCGGCGGGGCCGGCGCCAAGGACCCCGATGATGTCTGGGATACAGCGACCACGGAGGAGCCGACCGACGAGCCGCCGGAGTGCCAGTGGTGCCCGATCTGCCGTGCGGCCCGCAGGTACCGGGACTCGGGCGGCGCGGCCGCGGGCGCGGGCCAGTTCGCCGGGGTGGGGGACACCCTGGCCGGGCTGACCAGGGACGCGTTCAGCCTGTTCGACGCGGCACTGCGGCAGGCGCAGCGGCCCGCACCGCCCTCGGGCGTCCGCCCCGCGGAGCAAGAGCCCTCAGGTCACGGGCCCTCAGGTCACGAGCCCGCTGACCATGGGCACTCAGACCACGGCGCCGTCGTCGTCGGACCCGGAGTCGGGTGGCCGACCGTTGTCCATGCGGAGCACGAGGATGACGAAGCCGCCGACGAAGGCGGCGACCGCCAGGAAGGCGGCGAGCCCGGAGATGGTGGCGCCAATGGCGGTACTGATCAGCAGGTAGAGGGGACCGCCGAATAGCGCGACCCAGGCGCCCTTGGTTACCGGGTCGAGCCTGGGCAGCGGCGGGGGCACCGGCGGGACGAAGTGGTCGTTGGCGCGATTGTCCGCCGACGGCACGTCCCTGGGGCCGGTCCGGGCGCCAAGCCCCGGCCACGGCTGGTCAGGCAAGGTCTCGTCCGGCACCGTGTTGCCCGCCACCGGCCCCGTGTTGTCTGGCACCGTGTTGTCTGGCATGGAGACGCCGCCGTGCACCGGCAGCCCGGGCAGCCCGGTCGGGTTGGTCGGTGGCTCACCGGGCAGCGCCTCAGGCACCGGGGGCGGCGCGATGGGCGTGACGCGCACCGGGCCCGCCAGGTCTTCCCTGTCTGGCCAGGGCGGCGCTTCGCCGGCCGGCGCGGGCGTGTCAAAGCGGGCGACCAGGTCCAGCCAGACGTCCTCGTCGCCGTCTCCGCCTGTCGCGTTACCGCCTGTGCCGGTTCCCCCAGGCACGTCCCCTTCAGCCACTGTTTCCCCCCGGGGGGACGACCCCCCGTACCCCGCGCTGGCAAAGCTCCGGGGCGAATGTTGTCCCTTGACCTGTCTCTTCCCGGCGAGCGATCCTCCGTACCGCCGGGTCGGCCCGGCGTGACGAAAGCTGCGGAGGTCTCACTATCCTCACCTATGAAGTCTTACCCGTTTTGCTGCCCGATGCTGTGCTTCTGAATGAATGCCAGGGTGCCATCGAAGATCTCGGGCGCGTCATTGTCAAGGGTAGCCACGTGATAGCTGTTGGCAAGCGGCCGTACCTCCGCGCCCGGTAGGGCGGCCGTCAGCACCTTCATGCTAGCCGGGCCCACCACGTGGTCGACCGTGGACCGGTAGACGAGAACCGGCCGGGTCACCGAGGCGAGCCCGGCCACGGTCGTCTTCCACATCCGCGGCAGCGTCGCGACGGATGCCACGGGGGTCTTCTTCAGCGCCCCCTCCCGCGCGCCCGGCTTCTTGATGTCACCGCCGATGGAGGGTATCGCCCTGATCACGTGCTTGAGCGCCGGCGTAAACGGGATCAGCGGGTTGTCCCCGGCCAGCGACGGGTTCACCACGACGAGGCCGGTGACCCGGTCGCCCTGCGTCTCCGCCAGCCGGAACGCCAGGCAGCCGCCCATCGAGATCCCGGCGACGAATACCCGATCGCACCGGGCGCAGAGCTCCGCGAACGCGCGCTCGGCGGATCCGTACCAGTCGGTCCACCCGGTCTTGGCGAGTTCCCGCCAGTCGGCGCCGTGCCCGGCGAGCAGCGGCGCCCGCACGGTTAGCCCGGCTTCCGCGAGATGCGCGGCCCACGGCCGCACGGTGCGCGGTGACCCGGTAAACCCGTGCAGGACAAGGACGCCAACCGGACCCCCGTCAGCGGAAAACGGGCTGGCCTCCGGAGTTGCGGCCTCCGGCGATGTGGATGACACCCCTGCATCGTCCCACAGATTTCGACGGACGTGGGACGATGTATTCGTGTTCTACTGGGTAGCTAAGTACACGCTGGGCGTAGCGTTGAAGCTGGTGTTCCGCCCCTGGTCACGAGGGCGGCGGAACCTGCCCCGGCGCGGTCCGGTCATCCTCGCGAGCAATCACCTGTCGTTCTCCGACCATTTCTTCGGACCGCTGCCGCTGCCGCGCAAGGTGGTGTTCCTCGCCAAGGCGGAGTACTTCACCGGCAAGGGCGTCAAGGGCCTGGCGAGCCGGGCGTTCTTCAGCGGCGTCGGGCAGATCCCGATCGACAGGACCGGCGGGGAGGCCAGCGAGCGCGCCCTGCGCTCCGGGCTGCGCGTCCTCGCGGAGGGAAGGGTCCTCGGCATCTACCCGGAGGGCACCCGCTCTCCGGACGGGCGCCTCTACCGGGGCCGCACCGGCGTGGCCAGGCTGGCCCTCGAGTCCCGCGCGCCCGTCGTGCCGTGCGCGATGATGAACACCTTCGAGTTCCTGCCGTCTGGCTCGCACAACCCGAAGTTCAGGGTCAGGCCGGGGGCGATCTTCGGCAAGCCGATGGAGTTCTCCCGCTACTACGGCAAGGAGAAGGACCGCGAGGCGCTGCGCGCGGTCACCGACGAGATCATCGCCGAGATCGCGAAGCTGTCCGGCCAGGAATACGTCAACATCTACGCGAAGCAGGCGAAGGAGCGGGCGCGGGTGGACCCGCCGGACACGGATTCATCGATGTTATCGATTGCATCGCCCGGCGTTCTCCTGGTGCCATTGCAAGCGGCTTACGGACCGCTAGGCTTTGCCTTATGCGAGTGGGAGTCCTTACCGGGGGCGGCGACTGCCCCGGACTGAACGCGGTGATCCGCGCGGTGGTACGCAAGGGTACTCAGGAGTACGGGATCGAGTTCCTCGGATTTCGTGACGGCTGGCGGGGGCCGCTCGAAGCGGACACGATGCCGCTCGACGTCAGCGCGGTGCGCGGCATCCTGCCGCGCGGTGGCACGATTCTCGGCTCGTCGCGCACGAATCCGTTCAAGGAGGCTGGCCCTGGCCGCTCCGGCGTCGAGCGGATCAAGGACAACATGGGCGGGCTCGGCGTCGACGCCCTGGTGGTCATCGGCGGCGAGGACACGCTCGGCGTCGCGGCCCGGCTGAACGACGAGGGCATTCCCGTCGTCGGCGTGCCGAAGACGATCGACAACGACCTCGGGTCCACCGACTACACGTTCGGCTTCGACACCGCGGTGAACATCGCCATGGAGGCGATCGACCGCCTGCACACCACGGCGGAAAGCCACCACCGGGCGCTCATCGTCGAGGTCATGGGGCGGCACGCGGGCTGGATCGCGCTGCACGCCGGCCTTGCGGGCGGCGCGAACGTCGTCCTCATCCCCGAGCGCGCGTTCGACATCGACAAGGTGATCGGCTACGTGGAGCACCGGTTCCAGACCAGGTACGCGCCGATCGTGGTGGTCGCCGAGGGCGCGCACCCGCAGCATGAGGAGCTCTCGCTCCAGTCCGGCCAGCTCGACGCCTTCGGCCACGTCAGGCTCGGCGGCGTCGGCCAGTACCTCGCCAACGAGATCGAGAAGCGGACGGGCAAGGAGGCCCGCTGCACGGTCCTCGGCCACATCCAGCGCGGCGGCACCCCGACGGCCTTCGACCGGGTCCTGGCGACCCGCTTCGGCCTGCACGCGGTCGAGGCGGTCCACGACGAGGCGTTCGGCATGATGGTGGCCCTGCGCGGCACCCAGATCGTCCGCGTCCCCCTGATCGAGGCCACCCGCGAACTGAAACTAGTCCCCGCGGACCGCTACGCGGAAGCCGAAGTCTTCTTCGGCTAACTCCGACAATCAAAAGCATCAAAACCGATCAGATCCCGAACGTAAGCGGCTGACTCTTTCCGCGACCCATTACTCCTTCGGGCGCGCGGACCGCCCCCGCGCGCCGTCGTGGCGCAATTCGCGATAGCTCTTGAAGTCTGCGCTCGGCGGCGTATACTCGCCTACGAGTACTTGGATACGGGCATCGGGAGGCGACAGCGGTGGCGAAGCGGCGCAAGGTCGGGAACCTGCTCGCGTTGTCGCTGCTGTCTCTTCTCGCGCAGAAGCCCATGTACCCGTACGAGATGGCGCAGACACTGCGGGCCCGCGGCAAGGAACAGAACTTCAAGATCAACTGGGGCTCGCTCTACACCGTCGTGCAGAATCTCGAAAAGTACGGCTTCATCGAGGCGGCTGCCACCGAGCGTGAAGGCCGTCAGCCGGAGCGCACTACCTACCAGATCACCGATCCCGGCCTGGCCGAGCTCAGGGACTGGCTCAGTGAGCTGCTCAGCGTGCCGGAGGACGATCGCGGCGGGTTCGTCACGGCGCTGTCCGAGGCGGGCATCCTGCCCCCCGACGCGGTGATCGGCCTGCTCACCAGCCGGCTCGCGACCCTCGACAAGGCCAACGCCAGCCAGCGGGCGGACCTGAAGCTCTGGAGCGAGCGCCTCCCGCGGGTCCTGCTCATCGAGGGCGAGTACCAGCTCGCCATGCGCACCGCCCAGGCCGGCTGGCTGCGCGGGCTGCTCGGGGAACTCGTCGCGGGCACGATCAGCGGCATGGACGGCTGGCGGTACCTGCACGAGACCGGCAAGCCGTCACCCGAGTTCGCGGAACTCGACGAGCTCGCGAAGAGGGGGTGGAACGAGAACCCGGACGAAACGTAAAACGACCCCGGCCCACGGTGCTGCAACACCGCGAACCGAGGTCGCAACCTCACCACCAGCTCCGCGTCAAGCGAGGAATCCGGCGGACATCGAGGCCCAAGCACGATTGTATGCCGGGTGCCTCCTCGCGGAACTGACGACGCATCATCAGTCATCGGTAACGAGGAGTTATCTCCATGCGCTCCATGCACTCCATCGAGGCACGAGGCCTCGTCAAGACCTATCCCGCACCAGGGAAGACACGCGTCAGGGCCCTCGACGGCCTCACGCTCAGCGTGCGGCCGGGCACTATCTTCGCCCTCGTCGGCCCTAATGGCGCAGGCAAGACCACCACCGTCAAGATCCTCACCACCCTCGCCACGCCAGACGAGGGCTCCGCCATCATCGAGGGCATCGACGTCATCGCGGCGCCGGCGCAGGCCCGCCGCGTCATCGGCGTCGTCGGCCAGCGCTCGGGTGCCGACCCGGCGGCCACCGGCCGGGAGAACCTGATCCTCCAGGGGCACCTCTACGGAATGCCGGCCAAGGCCGCGAAGGCCCGCGCCGACGAGCTCCTTGACCGCTTCCAGCTCACGGACGCGGCGGGCCGCTTCGCCCGCACCTACTCCGGCGGCATGCAGCGCCGCCTCGACGTCGCCCTCGGCCTGGTCCACAAGCCCAGGGTCCTGTTCCTCGACGAGCCGACCACCGGCCTCGACCCGGAGTCCCGCGCCGCGATGTGGGACGAGATCACCACGCTCGCCGCGGCCGACAAGGTGACCGTCCTGCTCACCACGCACTACCTCGACGAGGCCGACAAGCTCGCCAGCTCCCTCGCCATCGTCGACCACGGCCGCGTCGTCGCCGAGGGCGACCCGGAGCGGCTCAAGCTCGAGCTCGGCGCCGATTCCCTCGACGAGGTGTACCTGCACCACGCGGGACGCCGGTACAGCGACGCAACCCGAGTGACGGAGGTAGCGGGACGATGACAACGACCATGAATCCCGAACGGATGCGGCTTGCTCCCGCGCCCAACACCATTCTCCCCGACACGTGGTACCTGACTGGCCGCAAGCTCCGCGCCCTGATCCGCCAGCCAGTGGTCCTCGCGATGGGCGTGATCCAGCCGGTGATCTGGCTGTTCCTGTTCGGCGAGATGTTCCGCAAGATCATCGACATCCCGGGCTTCAGCTACCAGGGCTCCTATATCGCCTACCTGGTCCCCGGCATCGTCGCGATGAACGCCATGTCAGGGAACATGTGGGCGGGCATGGCCATGATCGAGGAGATCGACCGCGGCACGCTCAACCGCTTCCTCGTCACCCCGGCAAGCCGCCTGGCCATCATGAACGCCTCGGTCGTCGAGCAGGCGGTCACCACGACGATCCAGACCCTGCTCATCGTCGGCCTCGGCTACGCCGGCGGCGCGCACTACCCGGGCGGCGCCGGCGGCATCGTGATCCTGGTCGTCGCCTCGATCGAAGTAGGCGTCCTGTGGGGCGCCCTCTCCAACATGACCGGCATGCTGCTCCGCGCCCGCGAGGCGATCATCGGCGTCTACACCTTCTTCATGCTCCCGCTGATGTTCCTGTCAAGCGCCTTCATGCAGCCGAGCTTCCTGCCAGGCTGGATGCAGGCGATCGCCTCAAGGAACCCGCTCAACTGGGAAGTCCAGATAGGCAGGTCAGCCCTCAGCGCCGCACCGGACTGGTCGGCGATAGCGGTCCGCGCCGGCGGCCTCCTGGCCCTGGCCCTGATCGCGGTAGCGATCTCGGTAACAACCTTCCGCAACTACGCCAAGAACGTCTAGCCTGGCCGCCCGAACCCGGAAGAACATGGTGGATGGCTGATGTCGCTGTAGCGACATCAGCCATCCACCATCTTTCTCGGGGCCGTGCCCTAGCTAAGGCTGGCTGGCGCGACCTGGATACCGGAGGTGCGCACACCACCGTGAAGGCGCCGGTCCCAGACGGCCACGACAAGGTCGTCGTCATCGATGGCGAGGACGCTTGCCAGGTGAACCGCGTCCGCTCCCCGCAGCGCATGGCTGCGGGCCAGTTGGCCGGCGCGCTGTTCGACGTCAGCTGTCAGCTCTACCTTTCGCGTGGCCGCCCAGAATTCCTCCCAGGCCCGCTCCGCGTCCCGCAGTTCGTCGTCCCCCAGTTCGTGGTTCCGCGCAGAAGCCGCGAGCGCGGCACGAACCTCCGGATAAGCGAGCCGACTGGAGAGCGCGCTGTCGCACGCATCCCAGAGTTCCGCGACGAGCGGGCTTCCCGGCTCTTCAATCACCAGCTTTACCAGCGCACTTGAATCAAAGTAGACGAGCGCCACGGCGTTACCCGCGCTGCTCGCTGACTATCTCAGAAACCGGCCGGACAGAGCGGGGACGCGGACGTCCAGTGGCTATCGGCCGTCGTGCTGACACATCCCGGCCGATCACCCCGTCAGCGGCGAGCCGCTGGAGCGTGGCGGTCGCCGATACGCCAAGCAGCCTGGCCACGGGAACTCCCCGATCGGTCACGATGACCTCCTCTCCGCCGCGCACTCGGTCCAGCCAGTCGCTCAGATGCGCTCGCAGTTCGGTCACCGGTACGTCCATTCCAGTAATGTACATTACAACTCTTTCAATATGTACAGTATCCCCGCCTGATCCCCGCCTGTCGCCGTCGACGCGGCCACTGGGCTCAGGGCAGTCGTTCCAGGCGGGTCCACGGGGACGGCGGGTTGTCGTCGCGGGGCAGCCACAGCAGGGGCTGCATCCGGTCGAACGCGACCTGGAAGCCTGGCTCCCAGGGGAATCGGCCGTTCTTGTCGGACCACACGACCTGGAGGTAAGGCGGCCTGACCATCCCGTAAAA
>JAWWPV010000692.1:0-3912 GCA_033854775.1 Trebonia sp. | reverse complement strand
GGTGTCGGCGACACCGATGAGCTCAGGGGAGGGGATCTCCGGCCGGTCCCCGGCCAGCGGCCCGTCCCCGGGGTGGTCGCCGGCGCGCCGCCGGTCAGGTCGCCGGCCGGCCTTGATCCTGGAGAGCCATGCGCGCAGCGTGGCACGCTCTCCTGACCCGTCGAGTCCCCGCCAGGCGGCCATGATCGTCTCCTGAGGCATGTCCCTGGCTCCGGCGGCGGAACCGAGGTCTAGTGACAGTGCGCACGGGCGTGTAACAGTGCGCCTGTAAGTAAGACTCCGCCGACGGCGGAAACTGGCCGGTCCCCGGCCGGCCAGTTCCGTGATTCCGCTTGTTCCCGCGCCGGGGTGCTACGCGTGGTGGATGACGCCGCGGATCAGCTTGCCGTCGTCCAGGTCCTGGTAGCCCTGGTTCACCTCGTCGAGGGAGTAGCGTCGGGTGATGAGCTCGTCCAGCTTGAGCTGGCCCGCCCGGTAGAGGCGGAGCAGGCGGGGAATGTCGTTGAGCGGGTTGCACATGCCGAAGACATGCCCCTGGATGTTGCGCTGCCAGCCCACGACGCCGCCGTTGGCGGCGAGCTGGATCTGCTTGTCCGCCGACTTGCCGACCGACGTGATCGTCACCTGGCTGCCCTTGCCGACGATCGCGGTGGCCTGGTCCACTACCTCGGAGTTCAGCACGCCGATCGTGATCAGCGCGTGGTCGGCGAGGTGACCCCTGGTCAGCTCGATGACCGCCTCCTGCGCCAGGGCCGCGTTGGAAAACACCTGGGTCGCGCCAAACGCGAGCGCGTTCTCCCGCTTGAACTCAACCGGGTCGATCACGATGACGTGCGCCGCCCCGGCGTAGCGCGCGCCCTGGACGGCGTTGGTCCCGACACCCCCGGCGCCGAAGATCACGACGGTCTGCCCGGCGCGGACACCCGCCGCGTAGACCGCCGTGCCCCAGCCGGTCGGCACGCCGCAGCCGGTCAGCGCCGCCACGTCGAACGGGATGTCCTTCTCGATCGGGACGCACGAGTTCTGCGAGATCACCGCACGCTCGGCGAACGTGCCGAGCATGCAGAAGCCGCCGAGGTCGGCGCCGTCGTCGTCGTGGAACCGGAAGGTACCGTCCGCGAGCATTCCCGTCATCATCTGCGCGCCCCAGTCGCACAGGTTCTGATGCCCGGTCGAGCAGTACCGGCAGGTCCCGCAGGCGGGGATGAACGAGCAGACCACGTGGTCGCCGACCTTGACGCGGGTCACACCGGGGCCGACCGCCTCGATCACGCCGGCGCCCTCGTGCCCGCCGACCATGGGCAGCCGCCCGGTGGAGTCGCCCGTCTGGAGATGCTCGTCCGAGTGACACATCCCCGATGCTTTAAAGGCGATCCTGACTTCGCCCGCCCTGGGCTCGTCAAGCTCAAGCTCGGTGATCTCCCACGGCTTACCCGGTTCCCTGATGATCGCTGCCCTAGTGCGCATGCCTTCAGTGCTACTCCGCTGCCCCGGGCAGGACAACCAGCTCAGCCCACCCGGGTTCGCGGCGTCGCCTGTGGTCGTACGCTAAAACTCATGGCGGTCAAGACCCCCGAGACGCACACCGCACTGGTGCGCCGGGCAAGAAAGATCAACCGGGTGCTGGCGGAGACGTACCCGGACGCGCACATCGAACTGGACTTCGCGAACCCGTTTCAGCTGCTGGTGGCGACGGTGCTGTCCGCGCAGACGACGGACAAGCGGGTCAACCTGACCACGCCGGTGCTGTTCGCCAAGTACCCGACTCCCGAGGACCTGGCGGCCGCCAACCCGGAGGACGTCGCGGAGATCCTGCGGCCGACCGGGTTCTTCAACGCGAAGACCAAGTCCGTGATGGGGCTGTCCGCCGCGCTTGTCGAGCGCTTCGGCGGTGAGGTGCCCCGCACTCTCGAGGAGATGGTCACGCTGCCTGGCGTGGGCCGCAAGACCGCCAACGTGGTCCTCGGCAACGCGTACGGCATCCCGGGAATCACGGTGGACACGCACTTCGGGCGGCTGTCACGGCGGTTCGGCTGGACGACGAGCGATGACCCGGTGAAGGTCGAGGCTGAGGTCGGGGAGCTTATCCCCAAGAAGGACTGGGTGCTCCTCTCGCACCGGCTGATCTGGCACGGTCGGCGGATCTGCCACGCCAGAAAGCCCGCGTGCGGCGCGTGTCCCGTGGCCGACTGGTGCCCGTCGTTCGGACTCGGCCCCACGGACGCCGCGACCGCCGCCAAGCTCGTCAAGGACGGGCCGTTCTCGTGACGGATTCCGGTACCGCCGATCCCGGGGGCACCGGAGCGCCGGCGTGGCTGCGCCGCCTCGCGGCGGCGGCCTCCGTGATGGACGTGCCGCGCGTCGTCCGCCCGCCTGCCTCGGGCGGGCGGCACTCGGCGGTCCTCGTCCTGTTCGGCGCGGGCCCCGACGGCCCGGACCTGCTGTACATCCAGCGGAACGAGGGACTGCGGCGGCACGCCGGGCAGCCCGCGTTTCCCGGGGGCAAGATCGAGGACAGTGACGACGGCCCGGTCGCCGCGGCGCTGCGCGAGGCAGTCGAGGAGACGGGGCTCGACCCCGCCGGCGTCGACGTGCTCGCGACGCTGCCCGAGCTGTTCATCGCGCGCAGCCAGTTCCGCGTCATCCCCGTGCTCGCCTGGTGGCGCGTGCCATGCGCCGTCCGGCCGATGGACATCGGCGAGGTCGCGGCGGTGGAGCGGATCAGCGTCGCCGACCTGGCCGACCCCGCGAACCGGGTCATGCTCCGGTTCCCCGGCGGGCACAGCGGCCCGGCGTTCAGCATCGGCTCGATGCTGATCTGGGGCTTTACCGGGCTCATCACCGACCGATTGCTCGCCCTTGGCGGCTGGGAACGTCCCTGGGACGACACCGTCATCCGGGAGATGCCCCAGGGCGCCGCTTAGCTTAGGTCGCGCCGGTTTTGGAGTTGCCCGTCCCGGGCGTGTCGCGGTCCCGCGGGCCGTCGGTTTCGCGTCTTGCCTTTGCCCCGGGCGGGTTCTCGGGCGCCGTTGACGGCTGTGATCGCGGGTCATCCGGGCGGTGCCCCGGGAAGGCGGGCCGGTTCGCCCGTTATGCCCCGGTTTCCCGGCGCTGCGGGTCGGCTGTTTCCGTGATCGCGGGTCATCGGGGGCGGATATCGCCACTTTTGACCCGCAGTAATCTAGCAGGCGCATTGTGACCGGCGTTTTGTTCGGTTTTATGACGGTGAGACGGCAGGCTGCCGGGCATTTCCCCGCGATGACCCGCGGTCACGGCCCCGGGCGGCCGACCGCCTAGGGGACCGCCTGGGGGGGACCGGCCCCCCCGGTAGGGCAGGCACGCAGGCGGGCAGCGGAGCGCCGTCACATCGGGACGGACACGGCAACGAATGCCGGCTTACTTCCAGACGGGCCCTAGGAGCGGACTACTCCTAACGATCCACTGTCAGCATCGGGGCGCCAGCTCAGCGGCCGGCGCTTCGCGCTTCTTGCTGTTATCTCCATCTTGGGTGGACTGTCGGCTGCTACGTGAGGTCGTTGGATATTTCCGCACACCGGGGTGTGCAGGAATATCCACCGTCGGCCCTGCGGCGGCACCGTCGGGGGCGCCCGTATGGGGACCGGGCCTGGAGGTTCGGCCGCGGCGGCCTTGGGCTCTTTCTCGGGCGGGAGTGTCTAGCTACGCTAGACGGCATGGAGGTGGATGCGGAGCTGCTCGCGGCGGCGCGGGCGGCGCAGGCGCGGGTGGTCGAGGCTGAGCGGGCCGTGGACCTCGCGCGGGCGGAGTTCCGGTACTCGGTGCGCGAGCTGCTGGCGCGACCACATCGTAATACCACCACTGCCAGGCTGTGGCATTGACGAGGGCTAATTCAGGCGCATCAAGCTCTTCATCATGAAAAGCGAATTGCGGGTT
>JAWWPV010000691.1:0-16289 GCA_033854775.1 Trebonia sp. | reverse complement strand
TCTGACATCGATCCGTAACGCATCAACTGGAGCTCGACACCATGTCGGACCGATTGTCAGGCTCCGCTTGATGTGCGACACGTGGCTTCACTTGATGCGTGACACTCCCGTTCATGCTTCGGGAGTTGAACGTGGTCGAGCAGAGGTACCAGGCTATTCTTGAGGTCCTTGACGGCGTTCCGGTCACTGAGGTGGCCGAGCGGTTCGGGGTGACCCGGCAGACGGTGCACCGGTGGGTGGCCCGTTACCGCGAGAGCGGACTGGCCGGGCTGGCTGACCGCTCGCACGCGCCGAAGGCGCACCCGTGGCAGATAAGCGCCGAGGTCGAGGCAGTGATCTGCGACCTGCGCGCCGCGCACCGCGGCTGGGGGCCGCGCCGCCTGGTCTTCGAGCTGGAACGCCGCGGTCACCCGGGCGTCTCCCGCTCCACGGTCTACCGGGTCCTGGTCCGCCATCACCTGGTCGAGCCGGTGTCGCGGCGCAGGCGCCGTGACCAGTACCGCCGCTGGGAGCGCTCGGCGGCGATGGAGCTGTGGCAGATGGACGTGACTGCCAGCCTGTTCCTGGCCGACGGCCGCGAGTGCAAGGTCATCACCGGGATCGACGACCACTCGAGGTTCTGCGTCATCGCGACTGTCGTGCTGCGGGCCACTGCCCGCGCGGTGTGCTCGGCGTTCGTGACCGCGATGCGGAGTACGGGATCCCCGGCGAAGTGCTCAGCGACAATGGCAAGCAGTTCACCGGGCGGTTCGACAGGCCCGCCCGGCGGAGGTGCTGTTCGAGCGGATCTGCCGGGAGAACGGCATCACCCAGCGGCTGACCAAGCCCAGGTCGCCGACGACCACCGGGAAGATCGAGAGACTGCACCAGACGCTGCAGCAGGAACTCCTCAACGTGCACGGCCCGTTCGCCAGTATCGAGGCCGCGCAGGCCGCGCTCGACGTCTGGCGCAAGGAGTACAACACCGCCAGGCCGCACCAGTCGCTGGACATGGCGTTCCCCTCGGTCCGGTTCACCCGCGCCGCCCCCGGAGTCCTGGGCCTGCAGGTACCGGCCGAGCTCACGCGGACGGGCAAGCCTGCACCGGCTGGCGACGACGATCCGGACGACGTTCCCGGGCAGTCATCCGCCGTTCCGCCGGATGGCCATATCAGGCGGCTGGCGGTCTGCTGGCGGTGGAACTGGACCGCGTGGTGCCGCCGTCGGGGAACCTGTGGCTGGCAGGCCAGCAGATCTGGCTCGGGCCCGCGATGACCGGCCGCACCCTCCGGCTGTGGGCCGGACTGGACCGGGTGCACGTGCTGCTGGACGGCTTCGGGGTCAAGACGCTGCCGTCCCGGCTGGATGCCCGCGACCTGGCTCGCCTGGCTGCGGCTGGTGGCCGCCGGGCGGGGCCGCCGCCGCTGGCCCCGGCGTCCGGTGACGTGATCGAGGTCGAGCGGACCGTGAACGCCTCCGGCAACGTCAGTCTCGGCGACCACATCATCAGCGCCGGGCTGCCGCTGGCCGGGCAGCGCGTGACGCTGCGGCTAGACGGCCCGGTCGCCCACATCCTGTCCGGCGGCATCCTGGCCCGCACCATCGCCTGCCCCGTCCCGCACGACGCCCGGACCCGGCTGCGCGGAGCACGCGCCGGAACAGCCCGGCCGCCCCGTCTGCCTGAGCCAGTGGTGGTGACGCGGAGAGTATCGGTCCGCGGGGCGATCATGATCGGCGGGCAGAGGATCCAGGCCGGCCTGGCTCATGCCCGCAAGACCGCCGACGCACCGCCGGGCGTCACCTGAGGCCACCGCCGCGTCACGGCCGGCTCGCGCGGCCGCTGGCCGGGCCGGGCTTGCCACCCGCGACCCTGTCAGGTACTTTCCTAATGGAAAGCACATGACAGGGGAGCCTCAATGCGCGATACGGCAAGAGACCCGGCGCCGCTGGATCCGCTGGATCCGCTGGAGCAGCTGCGGGTGCAGCGGGGCCGGCTGGCGGACCGGATGCGGGCGCCGTGGTGGTACCTGCCTGGTGTCGCCATCGTGTGGGCACTGTTCTTCGCAGGTCCCTTCACCTCGCGGTCTTTCTCTGCCCCCAACTCGGTTAGCACCTGGGCCATCGTGATCCCCGCATTGGCGGTGTGCTGCCTGCTGCAGTTGGGCATGACCCGGGCCACCGGCATAAAGGCGGGCCCCCGGCCCTTCCGCGTGCTGCGAGACGGCCTCTTCTACTATCGCCCGGGCCGTCCCGCAGGGATCGCGATCGCCGTGGTGAGCTTCGCCGGCCTCGGGACCGAGGGCTCCCTGATCCGCCACGGGTTGCTCGCGGCCGCGATCGTCGTCGCGGCCCTCGCGGTCGCGGCGGAGGTGACCGCCCAGCAGGCCCTTCTGCGGGCGATCCGCCAGGACCTGCGAGGCGGCGGAGGGGCGGCGTGACCGTCAAGGCCAAGCCGGACCCGCTCGTTCACCCGATCACTCGGTTGTCGATCTGCGGGCTGCTGGCGGCAGGCGCGGACTGGGTCGAGTTCGCCGCGCTGCGCGATGCGGCCGGGATCAGCGACTCGGTGCTGTCGAAACAGTCCGTCGTGCTCGAAGACGCCGGCTACGTGGAAGTCCGCAAGGGCGCGGTCGGCCGGCGGCCGCGCACGTGGTTCCGGCTCAGCCCGGAAGGCCGCCAGGCGCTGGAGGGTCACCTGGCCTGGCTGGCCCAGCTGGAGGAGGCGGTCTCCGCCAGCACCCAGGACGCCCTGTCCTTGCCGCTAGTCCCGATTCGTATCAGGGACGCGTCAAAAACCTAGGGTGTGTCGCACATCAAGCGAAGCCGATCCGTCGCACATCAAGTGGAGCTAGGCACACAGGGGAGGACAGGGCAGGAGAGCCTTAGGCTAGACAATTCCTTATCCCGGGGATGCTTCCTCTATGCGCACACCATTCCCGCAGCATCCCGCGTATGTACGATTACTATCTTGGCGGATGCTTCCCCTAAGCACACGTTATTACCCGCGCGGGCTAGGTATCGTCTGGCCTAGGAATCGGACCTGTTCGGTGAGTCGATTGAATGGGGCGGGGCGGCCACTGGCCAACGCGGGCAACGGCGTGCCCGCAGCCGCTGGCGCACCACCACACGGCCGCACCGTCGTGCTCGCGTGCGTGGACGCCGAGGCTGTGCTCCGGGCACGCCGGCCACGCTCCCCAGACTGAGTGCATGACCGCGTCCTGCGCATCGTCCGCGACCATGACCAGGGCCGTCACCGAGTCCTTTCCGGCCGCGGGGTAGATTCCCCCGCCGGTGCTATTGGCCGCCCAGGCGTCGACGGCGGCGTTGGGCGAGCCGTCCCAGGTGTACAGGCGCACCGTGTCGGGGAGCCCGCAGGCGCGCAGGTCCGCCTTGACGATTTCGAGGGCCTCCTCCAGCGCGGCCAGCCAGCCGGGCTCGTCATCAAAGCCCGGCTCGAAGAGGAGAGACGCTAGTAGCTCACGCGCTGCCGCCGCGAGCAGTGCGGGGTCAGCGTCGTCGGCGACGGCCAGCGCGGCGGCCTCCGCGGCCTTCTCGTCCGATGGATCACCCGCGAGTACGACGGCGCTCAGGTCGAACGCTGTTTCCCGGTCGACGGCCCCGTCCCGCAGGCTCCGGTAGAGACGTGGGCAGAGGCGGTCGTAGTCGTCGTCGGTAAGCACCTGCCTATTTTGCCCGCCGTGCCCGCGTGAGCGCGACTCAGGTATCCGGGTCGGCAGAACACGGCACGGATGTGTGAATACTGAGCGGATCTGCGACTACTGTCTGGGCGGCAAGGACAACTTCGAGCCCGACGGGATCGTTGCCGGGGAGGTCATCGCCGTCCGGTGCTATCGGCTGCTGAACCTCTTGATGGCTTCGTCGGTGACGGGGGTAAAGAGATTGACGAGGTTGCCGTCGGGATCGCGGAACAGCATGGAGCGATTCCCCCAGGGCATCGTCGTGGGCTCCAGCACCCACTCGCTCACGAGGGTCTTGAGCCGCTCGTATTCTTTGTCCACGTCATCGACTCGGAACTCGATGATCACGGTGTGGTTGTCAGCTGGGCGGGCCGCGTTCTTGAACAGCTGTGCGGTCTGAGCGTGGCCGAAGGCGATGGTGCACGACGGCAGGTGCAGCTCAGCGAAGACAGGCGCGGGCCGGACGGCCGAGACCCCGGTGACCTGTTCGTAGAACTGGACCACCGGCTCGAGATCGTCGGTGATCATGCGTATAGAGGCGAAGTCCACGGGGTTGCTCCTTCTTCGTGGGTGATGTAGTATCGCTACGATACTGTGTCGTAGCGCAACTAGTCAATAGCGGAGGATGAGGTGCCCCATGGCGAAGAAGGCCCCGGCGCCGACCGGGCTGCGGCCTCGCGCGAGGGACCGGGGATGAGCGAAAAAGCAGCCCTCGACCCCCGCGTCCTCGTTTCCCGTGAGCGCGTGCTGACGGCAACGCTGGACCTGCTGATGGAGACCGGCCTTAGTGAGCTGACCATCGACGAGGTATCCCGACGTTCGGGGGTCGCGAAGACCACCATTTACCGGCACTGGGCGAACCGCTCGGCGCTCGTGATTGACGCCTGCTCGCGGATGACCGACGGTGAACAAGCGCCGCCTGACACCGGTTCCCTTGAAGGCGACCTCAGCGCAATCTTGACGAACATCGCCGATCTGCTGGGCACCGCGCGGTGGTCGTCGATCCTGCCCTCGATCGTCGACGCTGCCGAACATGATCCCGAGTTCGCCGGCATCCACAGCAGCATCCAGCGCGGGCACGCCGCTCCGCTGAGAGCGGCGCTCGACCGGGCCGCCCTCAGCGGGGAGATCCCATCAACAGCTGACCGCAGCGCCATCGCCGCCGCTCTACTTGGGCCGCTCTTCTACCGCCGCTGGTTCTCCAGGGAACACATTGACGCCGAGTTCGTCAACCTGGTCATCCGGAGCGCCATCGCGGGCCTGCACTGGGACCCTCGCAAGCCGATGCGAGAACACGGCACCACTAAGCGTCGGTCCTGAACATGGCAAGTGGCTAGCGACTAGTCCGGCACTTTGTGGATTCTTCGTCCCGGCCGCTGATAAAACGAAACCGTCGGCCGGAAACGGACACGAACGTGGGAGGCGCCGATGCTGCTGGAGATCAAGCGATTGCACCTAGCCAAGGTGAGCCCGCCCGGCGGCGAGCGGGGGCAGTGGCCGGTCCACGGCTTCGTGATCACCCACCCGGGCGGCGCGGTCCTGGTCGACACCGGCGTGGGCGGCCCAGAGGATCTGCTCAGCGACTGGCGCGTGGTCAACGTCTCAGCGGCGGACGCCCTGGCCGGGCTGGATATGTCCCCCGCTGATATCTCGCTGGTGATCAACACCCACCTGCACTTCGACCACTGCGGCCAGAACGCCGTGTTCAAGCACGCCCCGTTCTACGTCCAGCGAGCCGAACTCGACCGCGCCCGCCGCGAGTCGCCCGAGTTGTCCAGCTGGTTCGACTTCATGGGCGCGCGGTTCGAACTGCTCGACGGCGACGCTGAGATCCTGCCTGGCCTGTCGGTGATCGCGACCCCTGGCCACACCGCTGGCCACCAGTGCGTCGTGGTCCAGGCCGGCGACGGTTCGCCCGACCTGCTGATCGGGGACGCCGCCTACACCCCGCGCGAGTACACCGGCCCGCTGGACCAGAAGCTGCCGCCAGGCCAGGCCGCCGACCGGCCGTCCTGGGAGACCTCGATCGGGCGCGTCCGGTCGATGACCCCGTCTCGGGTGCACTTCTGCCATCACACCGACGTCGTGCACGCCTGAAGCCTGAAGATAAGGACCTTGTGTGGCCCGCGGCGCGTCCGCGGCGGGGACCTTCTGGCCGCGGCCGCTGACGTGGCGAATCGCCTTCGCGGACGGCGGACCAACCTTGCCCGGGCGGTAAATTGCCAGGTCACCGGGATGACCCGGCTGGCTCATCCGGCGTAACTCGGCGCAAGAAGGAGCGAAATCCGCAGGTAACGCGCCATTTTTAGCGTCAGCCTCGTTGGTATCCCGCACGGCGAAGGGATCTTGAGGCATGGACCTCGCTGAAAACGCGCAGATGGAGGACTACTCCCTCCGCTACGCGCCGGCAGCGTTCCGCCGCTGGTCACCGTGGATGATCTTCCTGAGCTGCATGGTCGGCCTGTCCGCGATGGCCGGCTACGCGCTCGACGCCACGTTCGTGAACGAGTTCGGCTTCGGCAACACGCTGTTTGGCTTCCTGGCCGCGACCGTGATCACGCTACCGCTGATGCTTGTCATCGCGTTCGCGATCGCGCGCAAGCACATCGACATCGACCTGCTGACCAGGGGCTCGGGGTTCGGTTACCTCGGTTCCACGCTGACGTCGCTGGTGTACGCCACGTTCACGCTGATCTTCCTCGGCTACGAGGGTGCGATCATGGCACAGGCCGTCACGGCGCTCACCCACCTGGACATTCACGTGAGCTACGTGCTGGTCTCGGTCGTGATGATCCCGCTGTCCCTGTACGGGATGAGCTTCACAGCGAAGTTCCAGGCATGGACCTGGCCGCTCTGGCTTGGCCTGATCGGGCTGGCGATCGTGTCCGCCGCGACGGCACCGGGAGCCGGCCACCACATGGTCGCCCCGGTCACGGCGGGACCCGGCAGCGCCGCCGGGCTGAGCGCCTTGGCCGTCTTCACCATCGCTGCCGCCGAGCTGTCGATCGCAGCACAAGTCGGGGAGCAGGGCGACTACCTGCGGCTGATGCCCGATCCAGGCAACGACCCGCAGGAGCGGCGGCGGTGGACGCTCGCGGTGATCATGGGCGGCCCTGGCCTGGGGGTGTTCATCACGGTGATCTTCTTCGCCTCGACACTGCTTGTCGGCTACGCCTCCACCAAGCTAAGCCCGGTCCAGGTCACCATGCCCGTCGATTTGTTCACCGCCGTGTACCAGCGTGTGACCGGCAACCACACGGCCGCGCTCATCATGTCGTGCCTGCTGGTGCTGCTGGCCCAGATCAAGATCAACATCATGAACACCTACTCCGGGTCGCTGTCCTGGTCGAACTTCTTCTCCCGGCTCCTGCACCGGCACCCGGGCCGGGCCGCATGGGTGTTCCTCCAGGTGGGCCTGGCACTCGTGCTGATGGAGGCCGGCGTCTTCAGCCACATCGTGACGGTGATCGCGTGGTACGCCAACATCGGTATCGGGTGGATCGCCGCGATGGGCTCCGACCTGGTGATCAACAAGCGGTGGCTAAAGCTCAGCCCGCAAGAGCTGGTGTTCCACCGTGCCCACCTGTTCAACGTCAACCCGGTCGGCTTCGGTTCGATGATCGTGGCGGGCGCCGTGTCGATGGTCGCCTACTACGGCGTGTTCGGGTCGACGGCCGCCGCTCTCTCGCCGTTCTTCGCCCTCGGCATCGCCCTCGTGCTGCCACCGGTCATCGCCGCCGCCACCCGGGGCCGCTGGTACGTGGCGCGAACGAGCGACCTGCCCGCCGACACGGGCGAGCTGCCCTGCACCGTGTGCGAAGGATCCTACGACGTCATCGACATGGCGACCTGCCCGCACCACGGCGGGACGATCTGCTCGCTGTGCTGCTCCACAGAAGGCGCCTGTCACGACGTGTGCAAGCCGAGCGCCTGGCGGCCGGTCATGCTGCCCGCGCCGAGGCTGCGACCGGAAATGTCACCGTCCACGGAGGCGGTCTGAGAACTCCTTTCTTTTGCCCTGACCTCGCGGTACTAGAAGCCAGCAACATCAAAAGAAAGGGGTTCCCAATGAATCGCGCCCTGATCGTCGTCGACATGCAGAACGGCTTCTGCCATCCAGAAGGATCGCTGCCCAGGCTGGGCGTGGGCCTCGCCGGGGCAGCCGGGGCGGTCCGCCAGGCGGCCGTCGCCGTGCGCCAGGCCCGCGGCGCCGGCGTCCCGGTCATCTTCACCAGGCACCAGTACCGGCCCGGGCGCGCGGACGAGGGCCAGCGGCTGTCCGAGCTGAGTGGTGACCTGGCCGCCATGGGCGGGCTAGCCGCCGGGAGCTGGGACGCTGCCGTGGTGGATGAGCTCGGCGGCGGCCCCGACGACCTCTACATCGACAAGGTGCGCTTTGACGCCTTCCTGTGGACCTCGCTCGATCCGCTGCTGCGCGGTGTAGGCGCGGAAAACCTCGTCGTGTGCGGCGTGGTCACGAACATCTGCGTAGAGTCCACCGTCCGCGCCGCGTTCATGCGTGACTACAAGGTCACCCTGCTAGCCGACTGCTGCGCCGCGCGGACGCCGCGGCTGCACGACCTGGCCGTCGAGGTCATGGGGAGCTGCGGGTTCGCCGCGGCCGCCGAGATCGGCGATGGCTTCGACGTGGGCGGCTCGCCCTGGCCGGCCCCCGCCCTGGCCGGATCGCCAGTCGCGTGAGTAACGCGGCAGTAACGAACGTGAGATATATCCGCAATGGCGCGTTCCTAGCGTCACAGCGGATGAGTGCGGGACGCACGGGAAGTTACCGGCGCGGTCCAGCGCGGGCACATGACGTCCGCCGGCTGCGGGACCTGTTGCGGTTCGCCGTGCTCGGCGGCGGCTACCCCGGTGGTCATCTCCCCAGCGAAAGCGAGCTGATGGCGGTGCACGGCGCGTCCCGGGCGACGGTGCGCGAGGCGCTGGCACAGCTTCGCGCCGACGGCCTCATCGAGCGCACCCAGGGCATCGGCACCCACGTGGTGGCGACCCCGGTCACCACCCGGATGGCGGAGGTGCACGGCGTGGTCAGCCCTGGCCCGAATGGCGTCCTCAGCAGCGGGCGGACGCGGCCCCGCGTGCTCGACCTCTCGGTGATCCCTGCGCCACCCACAGTGGCCGCGGGACTTGGCGTCGCCGCAGGCACTTCGTGCCTGCGGCTCGACTACGTCGCGCTGTTTGACGACGAGCCGGTTGCGGTTGCCACCAACTACGTGCTGTTTCCCGAGGCCGGGATGCTTCTCGACCGCCCCTTCAGGTCGGACTGGTACGAGTTCATGGCCGCGGGCGGCGTGGAATTCGGCACGTCGGAGTTCGTGATCGGCTGCGAGCTTGCGGACGCCGCCGTGGCGGCCGAACTTGGCGTGCCAGAGGGAACGCCGGTGACCTCGCTGGAGCAGACGATCTCCGACCTCGCCGGGCGGCCGTTCGACCTGGCATTCATCTACATGCTTGGGCGCCGTTTCCGGATCGTATCGCGGGCCCTGCGCAACCCCCGAGGAGCTGACGACATTGAGTAACCTTCCATCCACCCTGACCGAGGCGGCCACCGCGCTGCGCTCCGGCACCACGACCTCGGCACAGCTCACCAAGGCCGCCATTGACCGCGCCACCAAGCTGGACGGCTCGCTCGGCGTCTACCTGGCCCGCTTCGACGACTACGCCATGGCCGCTGCAGCCAGGGCCGATGCTGAGCTGGCAGCCGGCACCGACCGCGGCCCGCTGCACGGCATCCCCTGCGCCGTCAAGGACATCATCGCCATGGCCGAAGGCCCGACTACCGCGCAGAGCCTGATCCTCGACCCGGCCTGGGGCGCGGGCCGGGACGCGCCGGTGGTCGCGCGGCTCAAGCAGGCAGGCGCGGTCATCACCGGCAAGGTCACGACGATGGAGTTCGCCGTCGGCATGCCCGACGCGGACAAGCCGTTCCCGCTGCCACGCAACCCGTGGGACACGTCCACGTGGCCCGGCGGGTCGAGTTCAGGATCCGGCGCGGGAGTCGCCGCCGGGCTGTTCTACATGGCGCTCGGGACCGACACCGGCGGCAGCATCAGGATTCCCGCGGCGTTCTGTGGCGTCAGCGGGCTGATGCCGACCTTCGGGCGGGTGCCGAAGGCGGGCTGCGTACCGCTCGGCTACAGCCTGGATCACATCGGGCCGCTGGCCAGGAGCGTCGCCGACTGCGCCGCGGTGCTTGAGGTCATCGCCGGGCACCACCCAAGCGATCCGGACTGCGTAGACGCCCCGTTCACGGCGGCGCCCCCGGCGGGGGACCTGACCGGCGTCCGTGTCGGCGTGGTTACGGAGAACCAGTTTTCCGATCAGGCCGACCCGGCGGCGCGCCCGGCGTTCGATGCCGCCGTGGCCGTGCTCACCGCCCGCGGCGCGGATGTCCGTGAAGTCCGGCTGCCGTACTGGTCCGAGATGGCCACGGCGAACATGGTGACCATCGGGTCGGAAGCGCTCGCCTATCACCGCGCCGACCTCCGCGCCCGATGGGCGGATTACTTCGCCATGACCCGCGCCTTCGTTGGGCAGGGCGCCTTCGTCTCCGGAGCCGACTACGTCCAGGCGCAGCGCGTCCGGCGGGTCGCGCAACAGGCACTCGGCGACCTGTTCACCGAGGTCGACCTCATCGTCTGCCCCACCGCTCAGTGCGGCGGCCCCCGCTACGACCAGATCGCCGGGTGGGACTGGATGACCAGCTTCATGGCCCAGGTCAACACCCCCTACTGGGACTGCGTGGGCAACCCCGTGCTCGCGGTGCCGATCGGGTTCACCACGGCGGGACTGCCGCTGTCCATGCAGATCGCCGCCCCGCCGTTCGGCGAGGCCGCCGCGCTGCGTTGGCGCGCTATAACCGAGCCTAGGCAACGAGACTGACTAGGAGACTTTCCGATGGAGACAACCGTTTCCGACGACTCGGCGACCGAGGCCGCCGCGATGCTCGCGGCGTCCGGGCTGTCGCCAGCCCCGGACGAAGCGGCGATGATGTGCGCGGTCTACCCAGGCTTCCGCGCCGCGATCGACGCGCTATACGACGTCGCCGCTGCCCGCTACGCGGACCCCGCGCTGCGGTTCCGCGCTGCCGATACGGGACATGCCGACTGGGCGCCCTAGTCGCCCGTTATGCCGCCCTCAGCTTCTCGCGCGGGATTCTCTGAACTTCGGCCGGTTGATGGGGCTGGCGGGAATTGCCGCTGGTTCGCAGGGGTGGAGCGCGTGCGCACCAGGGAAGTACGGGTCATCGGGTTCCTCTGCCGGGATCCCTGGCGTGACTCACTGTCACAAAAGGATCTTGGCAGCGCATGACAGCCGGGCGTGTCGGCGCGTTCGGAGCGGTCTGAGGCGCAGTCAGTCAGCGGCAGATGAGTGAGTTGTCACTGCCCGAACATAGAGCGGCAATCGGCGAACCCGACGACTGTCGCGCCGGTCTGTGGCTGCGACTGCCACCTCTGGCGAGTAAGGCGCAGCCGGTCGGAGACCACGACTTCGTTGCCACGGGCGTCTCGTGAGATGCCATCCGGTTCGTAGCCCAGCTTGCGGGAGACGCCTTGCGAGGAGTGGTTGTCCTGGAACACTTCGGTGAGTGCGGCGTCGGCTCCTAGGTGGTCGAACGCCAGCTTCAGCAGCCCGGCGCGCGCCTCGGTGCCGTAGCCCTTTCCATGGTGCGGCAGTCCCAGCCACGAAGACGTGTTGACCTCCCGGACCACCGGGAAGTCCCGCGCGTGCAAGGTCACGATGCCCAGCGGTTGTTCGTCGAGAAATACTCCCAGCCCGAGCCGCCAGGCGCTCGCGCTCCAGGTGCCGAGCTGACTCCAGTGCGCCTGGAGGACGAAGCGAGCCCGGTCCTGCGGGTCACCGGCGGTCCAGGGGGTGAGGAAGGGCCGCTCACCCGGGTGGTGGACCCCTCTGCCCGCGATGCTCGCGAGTTCGGCGATCTCCTGCTCGTGCGGGAGGCGGAGCTTCAACCGTGAGGTTTGCACCGTGAGTCCGAACAAGGGCCAGAGGTTGGCAAGCACGCCTAGATCATCTCCCGGTGGCGAGGCAGGGGCCACTGATTTCCCTCAGTCGGGCACGTCCTCAACTCGGCATTATGTGGGTGATCAAAGGTCCAGCCTTGGTCTTTGGCCTCCTGGAGCCGGCCGCGCGGACAACCGTGACCGTCTGGCCGGCCGGGTATAGAAGAAGGCATGAGCTACACCCAGGCACAAGACCCGCGCTACGGGTCCGCTCCCCATCCTCGCTTGGCGCCCGTCCTGGCGCAGCCGTGATCGAGGAGCTCGCCCGGGAGCGCCTCGGGTTCGAACGGCTTCGCCCGGGCCAGTTGCCTGCGGTCCAGGCGCTGGCCGAAGGCCGCGACGTGCTGGCCGTGCTGCCGACCGGTGGCGGCAAGTCGGCGATCTACGAGCTGGCAGGACTGCTGCGAGAAGGGCCGACGGTCGTCGTCTCGCCGCTGATCGCGCTCCAGGATGACCAGCTCGCCCACCTGCGCGCGGCGGGCCTGTCGGCCATCGTCCTCAACTCCCAGCAGTCGGCAGGCGCGCGTACCGCGGCACTTCTCGCCACGTGCGATGCCAGCACGTTCGTCTTCCTCTCGCCCGAGCAATTGGCAAACGGGCAGACCCGCCAAGCGCTGCAGCGGGCACGACCAGGCCTGTTCGTTGTTGATGAAGCTCACCTGATCAGCCAGTGGGGCCGCGACTTCCGCCCGGACTACATGCGGCTCGGAGCCCAGGCAGAGGCGATCGGGGCGACGATCCGCCTGGCCTTGACCGCGACCGCCGCGCCACCGGTGAGGCAGGAAGTCATACGCCGCCTAGGCCTGCGGGATCCCGTGGTGGTGATCGGCGACTTCGACCGGCCACACATCGGGCTCTCGGTGGGTCATGTGCGCACTGTCCCCGACAAGGAACGCGAACTCGTCAGCGCGGCGAGGGAATTCGGCGGCCCGGGAATTGTCTACGCGGCGACGCACGCCAGCGCGCAGGCGGCGCACGACACGCTCGCGGCGTCAGGCGAGCAGGTCGCGCTCTATCACGCCGGGCTATCGGCGCGCGAGCGAAGCGATGCGATGGCGGCATTCCTTGACGGCACGGCCCGCATCATCGCGGCCACGGTCGCGTTCGGCATGGGGATCGACAAGCCCGACGTGCGCTGGGTGCTGCACTTTGACCCGACACCCTCGCTCGACGAGTACTACCAGGAGTTCGGACGGGCCGGCCGGGACGCCGAGCCAGCGCAGGCGCGGCTGCTTTACCGTTACGAGGACTTCGAAACGGCGCGTCGGCTGACCGCTCGCGGCATCTCCACGGAGGCGGTGGCGCGCGCCGCGGCTGAGGCCGCGGCCGGCCAGGGGGTCAAGCCCGGCGCGCGGCAGCATACGGCCGCGCTTGTTCGTCTCACCGATATCGGCGCGGCAACGTGGCGGGCGGACGGTGAAGTTCACTGGACGGGCGCCATGAGCGTCGCGGCGGCGCTGGGCGCGTCGGATGCGGAGACAGAACGTGAGGGTGAGGTGGAACGCTCGCGGCTGCGGATGATGCGCAACTACGCGGAGCACACCGGCTGCCGACGTTCGTTCCTGCTCTCTTACTTCGGGCAAGATTATCCCGGTCCTTGCGGCAACTGCGACAACGACTTCGCTCACCCCGAGGCCGCGCCGGTCGACGTCCCGTTTGCCGTAGGCGCGCGAGTCGTGAGCGACCGCTGGGGCGAGGGCACGGTGCAGCGCTACGACGCGGACCAGGTCACGGTGCTGTTCGACGAACACGGCTACCGTGACCTATTTCTCCCCGTCGTGCTTGAACACGCCCTCCTACGGCTCACGTGAGCCGGCGCGACGCGGTCGCCCCATGCTCGGGGCCGGGATGGACATGGCTCCGGCTGGCGGGAACGGGCCCGTGAGGCCGGAGTCATTGAGTCCGCGGGGCGGCAGGCGCCGCGGAGCCGGAAGGAATCTTCCCGCTCCGCGGCGGTTGTCGCTAGTTGAAGTGGAACACCTGCGGTGATTGGTTGTTGCAGGTCCAGATCTGCAGCTGGGTGCCGTTCGTGGTGTTCCCGCTGGGGTCGTCCAGGCACAGGCCGGACTGCGGGTTCACAAGCGATCCGTTGGCCTGGGGGACCCACTGCTGGCCGCCTACGCTGTTGCAGTCGTACAGCTCGACCTTGGTCCCGGGCGCGGTGCCGTTGCCGTCGATGTCCAGGCAGCGGCCCAGCGTGCGCAGCGTCCCGTCGCTGTTGAGGGTCCATTGCTGATCCTTCGCCAGCGGCTGGGCGGTCATCACCGTGTAGCAGTCCCACAGTTGCACGTGCGCCAGGTTGCCGCCGGTGTCGTCGCCGGCGACGTCCACGCACTTTCCGCCTGGCCCGATGATCGGCGTGCCCTGAGTGATGGTGAACTGCTGGGCGGCATTGCCGTTGCACGTCCAGATCTGCAGCGGCGTGCCGTTGGCGGTGTTGCCGCTGGGGTCGTCCAGGCACAAGCCGGACTGCGGGTTCACAATCGTCCCGTTGGCCTGGGGGACCCATTGCTGGCCGCCCACGCCGTTGCAGTCATACAGCTCCAGCTTGGTGCCAGGAGCCGTGCCATTCCCGTCCGCATCGAGGCACCGCCCCAGCGTCTCCAGCGTCCCGGTGCCGATGGCGCTCGGTGACCAGTGCTGGTCAGCGGCCAGCGGCAGGCAGTCCCAGAGCTGCACCACGGCGAGATTGCCGCCGGTGTCATCCCCGCTGACGTCGACGCACTTGCCGCCGGGGCCGATGATCGTCGATCCCGGGCCTCCGCCGGTGCTTATCCCGGTGTACCCGGCGGCGGTGATATTGGCCTGGACGGCGTTATCCGCGGCATCCGTCGAGTAGCCGGTCGTCATCACCCCTTCGAAGAAGGACTGCGTTCCCCGGTTGCTGTTGTCGCCTCCCGTCCCGAGCACGATGGACCCCTCCTGGTGCATCGGGGAGTATCCGCTGGGGAGCGGACCGCTGTACCAGGTAGACAGGGATCCCGACTGCGCGTCGCCGCCCTTCATCGCGAAGGTCGTCTGCCCGTTGTTCTTCAGCAGCGCCGTCACGAACTTGCTGGAGTTCCCGAGATTGGCCGTGTTCACGGCCGTGCCGCCTTCGAAGACCCCGTTCTCCAGGTCGGCCTCGGCCCACGGGCCGTGTCCGCTGCTTCCGGGGGCGTTGAGCAAGGAGAGGTTGAGTGCGTCCATGTGGCTAGCGCCGGTGTCGGTCTCCGTGCTCTCCACGTTGCCGAAGTCCGAACAGCAGCCGTTGTTCACGTTGGTGCCGCTCGCTACTTCGTACATGGTCTCGGGCTGACCGTTGGTCGCAACACCGGCCCCGTTCGCGCGCCGGTAGCCGACGCCGGGAGGCATGTAGATTCCGTAGACCGAGTGGCCGCCGACGGTGATGGGCAGCGCGTTCGCTGTCGCGCCGACGTTGGCCGGCCCGGCGGCGCCTGCTGCGGCGACCGTCAGGTCGTTGTGCTCGGGCGACTGGTCGTAGATCTTCGTGATCGTGCAGGTGGTGCCGGTGCAGAAGGAGTCCTGCGCGGCAGCGTTCGCGTAGCCGCCCCCGGTGAGGACGCCGATATTGAGCGTCGCGTTATCGGAGGCACGTGTCACCTGGTAGAGCGGGCCCGCATAGGAAGAGTAGAGCGCGCGAACGGAACTGTAGGCCGCGACGCAGGACGTGCCGGCGCCGCCGTATATGTCGCAGGGGAGGGACGTGCCCGCCTGCGCCGCCATCGATGTGGCGCACAGGGAGCCGAATACCACGGCCATGACGCCGATCACGGCGGCAAGCCGTCGTCGCCTAGACAAGACATACCGAGTCCTGAACCCGTTGGGCATGGGTGCCTCTTCTCTGAAGCTGTTACCAGTAGCTATTTGGCGGCGTGATGCGGTTCCCCCCAGTCGAACTGATTGAAAAAGCACGCGTTTATGGTTCGCGCCGGAAGTCGGACGTCGGCCGACCCGCGTTCGTTTAGGAGCATGGCGGTCCACGGGAACGGATGTCGGGGGAGCGGGTCATCCGGCCACTGGCCGGAGCCGGATCATCGTCCACGACACTCGCGGCAGTTCGACCGACAGCCGGGTTCCGTCGAGATGGTGCTGGCCGCTCGTGCGCGGCGCCACCCGGTTTGGCATGTCCTTTGAGTTGGTCGCGAGCAGATCATGGCCGCCCATCAGGACATGCTCGACGACTTCCAGGGTTTCGCTGCATGCCAGCCGGATTTCGAGGTTGGCGTTGTCGTGTTCGTGGCGGTTGACGGCGAAGATCGTCAGCTGGCCCGTTTCCGGATCGCGGGTCGCGGTCACGTCTACGGCCGGGACTTGCCCGTGAACCGACGAGGGCAGGGACGGGCCTCCTGGCTCGACCCGGAGCACGTCACCGCGGGCGTGGCGGGCGGTCAGGGCGAACGGATAGAAGATCGTTTGCCGCCAGGCGCCCGTGTCTGACTCGGTCCTGATGGGAGCGATCACATTGACTAGCTGCGCCAGGCAGGCGGCGGTCACCCGGTCACTGTGCCGTAGCAGGCTCATCAGCAGGTTTCCGAGGACGACGGCGTCCTCCACGGTGTACTCATCC
>JAWWPV010000690.1:0-19724 GCA_033854775.1 Trebonia sp. | reverse complement strand
GCAGGATGGCCGGGTCCTCGTTCATCGTCACGAGGCTAGGTGGGCGGCCGCGGACCCGCGGAGCGTGCTGAGGGCATCGGCCAGGTGCGTGAGGGCGGTACCGGGCAGCGGAGCCCGCAGCAGGCGGCCGAGCTCCCTGTCGAAGACGGGGGCGGCGATGGCCAGGAGTTCCTGGCCCTCGGGGGTCAGCTCCACGATCGATGAGCGACGGTCCGAGGGGTTGGCCCGGCGGGCGCACCAGCCGGCGGACTCGAGGCGGTCGACGGCCTGGCTGGCGCCGCCCACGGTGATCGCAACCGCCCGGGCGATGTCCTGGACCCGGCACAGCGGTGTGGCGTCGATGACGAGCATGGCGTTCAGGCTCGCGAGACCGACGCCGCACTCCTCCTGCAGCCGCACGTCGACCGCCCCCCACAGGATCGTCTCGAACCTCACCAGGTCATCGAATACCTGCCGCAGGTCAGTCACGTCGTCTCCCGTCCTCGGTCACCCCGCAATCTAGCATAGAGCTAACTAGCTTGACACTAATTAAATTAGCGCTAATCTAAATCTGGTGCCCGACCCGGCCGCCGGGGACCCGCCCCGGCCCGCCACGATGAAAGGAACGGCAATGACCGCCCAGCAGCGCGACATGGTCGACCAGATCCTCCGCAACTCCCCGTTCGATCTCGGCGGGGACGTCGCCGCCCAGCGCCCGCTCCTCGAGCAGATGCTCACCTCACAGCCCCTGCCGGCCGACGTCCGCACGACGCCCGGAGACCTGGGCGGCATCCCCGTGATCTTCATCGACATCGCCGACGTCGAGCCGCGCGGCACTATCTTCCACATTCACGGCGGCGGCTTCGCGCTCGGCTCGGCAGGGGGATCCGCAGGGCTGGCGTCCAGCCTGGCCCGCAAGACGGGCATGCGCGCCGTGTCGGTCGACTACCGGCTCGCCCCCGAGCACCCCTACCCCGCCGCGCTCCAGGACGTCACGGCCGCCTACCGCGCCCTGGCCGGGCAGGCCGGCAGCGCCGGTCACATCGTCGTGTCGGGCGAGTCGGCCGGCGGCAACCTCGCCATCGAGCTCCTCATCGCCGGCAAGGCGGAGGGCCTCACGACGCCCGCGGCGGCCCTGCTGCTCTCCCCGATGACCGACCTCACCGTGACCGGCCGCAGCTACGCCGGCAAGGCGCACGCCGACCCGGCCGTCAGCGCCCAGGCCATCCGCACCCGGGCCGCGGACTACCTGGCCGGCACAGACCCGACCGACCCCCTGGTCAGCCCCATCTTCGCCGACCTGTCCGGACTCCCGCCGCTGCTGATCCAGGCCGGATCACACGAGGTGCTCCTCGACGACGCCACCCGCCTCGCGGTGAAGGCCGCGGCCGACGACGTGGCCGTCATCCTGGATATCACCCCCGGCGTCCCGCACGTCTTCCAGGCATTCGCCGCCCTCCTCGACGAAGGCGACGCCGCCCTCAACCGGGCCGCCCGATTCGTCAAGGACAACACCGCTCAGAAGGCTGCCGCCTGACGTGCGCTTATGCGGTGGCAGCCCGGCCCGCCACGTCCGGCGACGCGTCATTACTTGACGAGGTGGCGGTGGCATAGTAGCTTCTCTTTCACGGCTTACACGTGTTATACGCGCAAGGCTTGCAGGTAAAGGGGATGACATGGCGAAGGCTGGGACCACCGGGGTCGAGAAGCACCTCAGGTCGGTCTTTCCTGACGGTGCAATTAGCCGGGTCCAGGTACTGGAGTACGGGGATGACCCGGCGGTAGAGCCGGGAGACGTCGCGGTCCGGGTCTTCCTCCCCTGGCCGGAGGGCGAGGAAGCCGACGAGGAGATCGTCGGTTCTTTCGAGAGAGCCAACCGCGAGCGCCTCAAGAAGCTGAACGATGAACTGCCCCGCGCCATCGCGTGGCTGGAGTTCCAGGCTGACAGCCCGGGCGGGGCGGAGCAGCCCCGCCGTCATGTCCTGAAGATCGGCCGCGGGGGCCGGGCCGCTAAGCCGCTGGACGAAGCGTCCGAGGAACTCACTCCCGTCATGACGCGGCTCGGGCCTGCCGACCTGGCGACCGTGGACACGCTGATCACCGCGGGCATCGCGGGCAGCCGCGCGGAGGTGCTGCGCTGGGCCGTGGGCCGCATCCGCGAGAACCCGGCCTACGCGCAGATTCAAGACCGGGTGCGTGAGATCAGCGAACTTAAAGCCCGGTTCTAACCGGGCCCAGCTGACCCGCAGGGACCAGGTGACCCTGGCGGCAGGGTCAATAAGGAGGCGGCCGTGGAACCGGCGACGACAGAGCGCATCCAGCGGATGGTCGATGCTGAGGCGGCGGAGCGTTTCCCTGCGGACGCGGTGCCGCAGCTCGCGCTGCTGCACTACGGTGACCACCCGGTGATCGAGCCGGGAGAACTGTACCTGCGGGTCTTCCCCGGCCAGGACGGCGCGAGGCGGGACGCCTGGATGGAAGAGCACTTCGACCGCCTGGAGCACTTCCGCGCGCAGCGGCTGCCCGAGGTCAAGGGGTTCATACCCGCCGCCCGCATCCCCGGCAGCGCCGGCTTTCGCCCGACAGGGATCATGATCCCGGTCGGGATTTCCCTGCTCGATCCGGAAGAGGACGAGGCCGCGCGCGCGGCCTCAGCCCGGTGACGGCCCTGCTCGGGCCCGTGGACCTGGCGACGCTGGACGCGCTGATCACCGCGGCCAGCCGGGCAGAAGCCGTCGGCTAGGTCCTGGCCCGCATCCGCGAACGGCCGGCCTACGCGAGGCTCAGCGAGCGGGCCCGAGAGCTGGACGAGCTCAAATCCCACCTCCACCGCACAGATACGCGCATTTTCCCCGGTTCAGCAACCACTTGAACACTGGGACAAATGCGCCTAATCAGGTACGGGGAACCGGTAGTCGAAGGCGGCCATGTTGGCGCGGATGATGAACCGGGCGACGTCGAGGGCGCCCTCGGCGGTGTGGTAAGTGCGGATGACTTCGAGGACAGGTGTGCCCTCGGGGATATCCAGCCGGGCGGCCTCGGGGCTGGCAGGCATCCGGGCTGTGATCTCCTCCCGGATCTCGGTGACGGGCGATACCGCGTTGATGCGCGCGATGTGGCCGCCCGGTGAGGAGGTCGGGGTTGCGCTCGGCGGCGGCGATGGTGAAGTAGCTGTCGGCGGCCTGGTCCCAGACCTGTCTTGGCGTTGCGCCATCGGGTCTTTCGAGGCGGTCATAGGTCAGACAAGCCCCGTGTATCCGCCTACGAGAAGTGTCACTAGCGCCCAGCCGAGCCCGGTCGCTGCCCACCGGCCGACGACCCAGACCCACCCCTCCGGGACACTTGCGTCAACATCCCAGTTGTCGGCTTGGTGGACGTTGAATGACCGGGATGACCATATCGATTGCATAGCCAACCGGATAGAAACAGGGGTAACTGGAGGTGCAACGGGTCGAAGAGGCGGGACTATCCTCCGCTGGTGATTACAGACGCGGAACTGGCGGCGGCAGCGCAGGCGGGTGCCGCTGTGTTGAGTCCGCGGCTGAGCCTCGTCCGGGGACAGAGGCCGATGACGCAATCGCTGGCCCGGTCGTGCTTCCCGCCTCCTAATGGGGGCGGGGCGCCGAGGGGTGGCTCGACGCCCCGCCGCTATAGGGCAGGCGCTGCCTGGGGCCAGCCGCGGATGGCGACCGCCTTGCTAACTCGACTGCATGACGGAGATGTCGTCGAAATCGATGTCGTAAGTCCGGGCGCCCGTGTTGTCGCCCAACTGGAGGGCGGTTATCGGATTGGTGCCGAGATTCTGACCTGTCAGGCTGAGGCCTGAGACCGTTACGCCGTCCAGCGATACGTCGACGCTGCCGGAACTGCCGTTGACCAGTGCGTGCAGGACGACCTGATGCCAGCTGCCCGAAGGCATACTCGTGGTGCTGGTGGTCGTGGCACCGCTGACGTTGTTGCGCAGCGCCAGTTTTCCGGTCTGGCTGAGATAGAGGTTGATGATCGATCCGCCGTTACTGCCGCGGAACCCAACCAGGTTGGCGGAGGTAGACCGGCTCACGACGTAGACCCAGGCCGTAGCCCACAGTTCCGTGTAGCTGCCGGGCAGGGTCTTGTAGGCGTACGTCGTTGCGCCGGTGCTCGACTCCTCGGCGCCGTAGGCGCCCGCGTGCGCATGCGCGGTCTCCGCCGTCATGCCTGAGTTCGTGGTCCACTGCGATAGGTCACCAGTCTCGAAACCATCTGAGAACAAGGTGCCGGGCGCCGGGGTGATGACCGACAGGGTGCCGCTTGAGGCGGTGTTGCCCGCTGCGTCCGCGGCAACGACCTGGTAGGTGTAACTGGTGCTGGCGGATACGCCCGAGTCGATGTACATCGTGCCGGATACGGTCGCGATGACCGAGCCGTTTCGGATCACGCGATAGCCGACCACGCCGACGTTGTCGGTGGAGGCTGTCCAGGAAAGGCTGACCTGCGAGGCGGTTACGGCGGCGGCGACCGGGGTACCCGGTGCGCTTGGCGGCGTGGTGTCCGCCTGGGTGGTGGCACTCGCCTGATTACTGGCGGGAGACACGTTTCCGGCCCCGTCAGCGGCAGTGACCGTGTAAGCGTGCGTGGTTCCGGGGATCAGCCCGCCGTCGCTATACGACGTCGTGCTGCCGTCTACCGTCGCAATCTCGGTCCCGTCGCGGTAGACCGCGTACCCGGTCACGCCGATATTGTCCGACGAGGCCTGCCAGGACAAGGCGATCGTCGTTGGGCTGGTCGCGGTCGCGGTCAGGTTTCCCGGGGCGGTCGGCGGGGTGGTGTCGGTAGGTCCGCCGTTGACGTTGACGCTTGCCCGCGTGGTGTTCCCGGCGAGGTCCCGCGCGGCCACCTGATAGGTGTAGCCCGTCCCCGAGGTGGCTGTCTTGTCTGTGTAGCTGGTGACGGAGGCGGGGACGGTGGCCAGGTAGGTGCCGTTGCGGTACACGTCGTAGGCGGCGACCCCGATATTGTCCGATGCCGCGGTCCAGGTGAGCACGTTCTTGGTAGAACCCGCGGTCCCCGCCAGGTTTCCCGGCGCCGATGGCGGCGTGGTGTCCGCCACGAAGTTGTAGGTCTGGGGGTCGAAGATCCCGCCGGCGGCGTTGACCGGCGTGACCGTCACTGTCGTGCCGTTGACAGCTACCTTGAGGAAGTCGTACACCTGCGAGTCGCCGGTAGGTGCCGTGGCACTGCCGCACGCCGACCCCTTGCTGCTGCTGTAGGACCACCCGAGCGCGTAGGCGTCGGTACTGGCACACTTGCTCACCGGCTCTGCTGAACCGCCGCCTCCCCCGGTGACATAATTCGTCACCCCGCCGGGAACGGCGACGTTTCGCTCGTAGATGTGCGCGTGGCCGTTGAACGCCAGGTCAACGCCGTTGTTCTGCAGCAACTGCTCCAGACTGCCCGTGCTACCTGGCAGATGGTCCAGGTACGGATCGCTCACCTGGGTGGCGTTGCTTGAGTACAGGGGGTAGTGGAAGAACGCGAATTTCAGGCCACCCGGGTGTGCCGCCAGGTCTTGCTGAAGCCACGTGTACTCAGGAGAGTTTTGCGCCCAGTGCGCGTCGTGATCCACCTGGTACGCCGCGCAGCTGGAGCCACAGGCCCCGCCGGTCGCGGATCCGGTATTTGTGTCGCCCCAGGCGGCGTCGAGCATGTAGAAGCGGACGCCGCCCGAGGAGAAGGCATAGTAGGACGTCGGGTAGCTCGCGGCGGCGGTACCGTCGATGGACGGGTACGGGTACATGCCGTACTCACCGCCCGAGGCGGCCGTGGTCGCAGACTCAGGCCATTCGGTGATGAAGGTCGAGTTCAGGCCGTGGTTGCCGCTGATCGCGTAATAGGGGATGCTCTCGCCGGGGACTGCCCAGTACGAGGGACCGAACACAGCGCTGACATTGACGCCTGTCTGGTTGAGGTCGCCGTACTCGGTCTGCGTGCCGCCCGGGTAGGCGACGTCGCCGGCGGACACCGTGAACTGCGCGCCGCTGGCCGCGATCTGGGCGTCCACGCCAGCCTGGTTCTGGTTGAGCGCCCCTGTCGTGTTGTCGCCGCTGCTGGTGGTGTCGCCCCAGTCGCCGAGTACGTCAAACGTCAGCGGTGCTGTACCGGCCTGCGGCTCCAACGTGGTGAACTGCGGCGAGGGATTCGTCCCTAGCAGGTCCACCGGGGACGCTCCTGTGGTGGTGACCCGGTAGCAGTAGGAAGTGGCCGCGGAAAGGCCGCTGACGGTCACCGAGTTCTGGTACTCCGTGACACTGCCCACGGTAACCGGGGATCCGGCACCCGTGGCAATGACCGAATTGGCCTGGCAGTTGCCGGGCGGGCCGTACTGGACGACGCCTGTGTACTGGGCGCTCGTCGCCCAGCTCACCCGGACCGACGTCTGGGTAAGGTCCGTGAGATAAGGGGCCCTTGTCAAAACGATGCTAGCGCCGGGAAGTCCCGCCCCGGCGGCCGCGGCCGTCCGGGTCGTGACCACCGCGCTGGTGACTGCTATCAATACCGGAAGTACGAGCACGATGCGCCGGATCCGACGGTTCACGAGATGTCCAGGGTTTCAAGGAGGAAGAGTCTGGGTGGCGCCGCCGTCTGCGGGAAGTCCGCCGACGCAGGAAAGTGAGGACTGCGACCGCCAAAATCAGCGTGAGGGCGAATGCCAGAAGTCGCAGTACATTCGGCCACAGGCTGGAGGTGCTCCTCGCTGTCGGCGCAGTCGCATGAGGCGGGGTAGTTCCGCGTAGTTGCCGCAAGGCGTCGAGTGACTGAGAACCGTATTCCTTGGATGGCTCCACATAGGAGTTCTCGCTGAATTCATTCCAGCTGATGAGGCCCAGCATGTTCGGGGAAGACCGCACCGCGGAGGTGTACTCGGCACGCAGGGTCTGGCCGTTATCCCTGGGCACAGTCCGCTTTCCGCCCAGCAGCCGGGCATCGAACCCGGGCGCGAATGGCGCGATCCAGTACTTTCCCGCACTATGAATGGCCTGGCTCATCTGGTCCAGCTTGGCCAGGTACCCGGAATCGGTGGCCGGGTTCACAGATGACCAGTAATAGGCGTCCCCGTCCGTGACTGCCGAGATGCGCTTGAAACCCGCGACGTTTTTTTCCGTCGATAGCACGAGCAACCGGGACCGAACCGCACCGGTGACCGTGGCGACCTGGGCGTAGCTGTACGCCCAGGTACCACTCCAGATCGTCAGCGGCCTGCCATCGACCCGGTAGAAGACCGGGCTGCTCGCGAACTTGTCACGGAACATCCGGAAGCCCGCGGCTACCTCGGAAACAGGCAGCGGGTGCCGATAGAAATCCAGGCCCTCGTAGATCATGGCGAGCTTGAAGTGCTCCTGGGCCGATACTTGTATCAGCAGCCGGAGCCGCAGGTCGTCCAGCGGAGTGTCTTTCCAGCTCACGATGAACCCGGTAATGCCTGCCGACTTGGCCTGCTCGATTTGGTGGCGCATTACGCCTGGGTCGCTGCTCGAGTACGTTCCGATCAACGGTAGGTCTTTTTTCGCCCGTGCCCAGGAGTTGTGGCTGAACCAGATGTAGTAGTAAGCGAACAGCGGGGCGGTCGTCGCGGTGTTGTTCGCCGTCACGCCGGAACTGCCGCCGGCCGCCGCCGCGATGACCGCGGTCGACGCTCTAGCGGCCTGGGTGCCGGCCGCCGCGGTCAGGATGCCGGTAGCCAGACAGGTCACGGCCAGTGCACACGAAAGCGCCTTCGTAGCGGGCCGTCGGCCGCGGATGGGCAGCATAAGCTCACCTCCTCTCCCGTCTCGCGCGCGCTGCGCCGCGCGAGACGGGAGACCCGCCGGACGCGGGCAAGCACTCGTCTGCGCCGGGTGCGCGAGAGCAGCGGAACCCCGGCGATCCCCACGACCAGGGCACCGCAGACAATCACGATGTCGGTCCGGCTTATCGCGGCGAGGTTGGTCGCCTCATCGCGGGACAGGTGCACCGTCACCGGGGATATGCTCGCACTCCCCGCCGCTACCTGGACCTGATAATTTCCGAGCGGAAGGTTCGTGACGGTAGCGGTATGCCGTGGTCCGAGCGCCACCTTGCGGACGGTCTTGTCCGGCATGGTCAGCAGCGCGTAATTGCCGACGGCCCCGCCCAGCAGGGCATCGTGGGCAGTGATGGTCAGCGAGTAGAAGAACCCCGTGACCTTCGGATCGGGCGTCTGACTTGGTGAAAATCGCTCGACGCCGGCGTGCACCACATTGGTACCACCGACCAGCATGCTCTGCACGGAGTACAGCACGGCATGACTGGACAGCGAGTTGTCCCGGTAAACCGGCGAGACGCAGGGCAGCCACGTCGTGCCGGCCGGTTTCAGGGTCGTCGCCTGGCCGAGGCTGCTCAGCAAGTTGATCTGGCTGACCTGAAGGGCCGGCATCGGCGCACCGTCCTGGTCTACGAGACGGGGGGTTACCGGGCACGCCACGGCGAAGGACGCGGTCACCGCGTAGTCGGCGCGCATTGGCAGGCCGTGGAGGTCCGGACGGTAGGCCTGGTCGGGGTCCCGCTGGCCCGCCCAGCGCACGAACGTATACCGGCGTCCGGAGACGCTGACGTCGGTCTGAGCGAGGGCGAGGGTGTGCGAGCTGAAATTATGCCGCTCAGTGAAGGACGTGACGCCCTGGCGGTCCGTCGCCAGCAGCACGCCGTCAAACAGGAACCGGATACCGGGCATCGCGGGAACGGTCCGGATCGTGATCGTGACCGGCCAGGGCTGAAGCGATCCGACTGCCCGGCTCTGCGAGCGTGCCGGGACAGCCGCTGGGCCGGCGGCCAAGCCGCCGGCGAGGCAGGCCAGGGTAACGGCCCCTAGCACGCGGGCAAGCCATGTCCTCATCCGGCACGCTCCTCGGCCGACTCGGTGCCGCTCGCAGCCCTGATCCGCCGCCGTGACGAACGCGCGGTCGCCAGCGCAGCGATGACCGGGAGCAGAATCGTGACCGTCGCCGCTCCCCCGTACAGCACGTAGACCGCTCTCGCCTGGTGCCCGGTGAGGCTGCGCGCGGTGGGAAAGGCATCGAGCTGAGAAGCGGGACCGGCCCGCAGCAGGACCGGTGACCGCGGGCCTTGCCCGAAGTCGAACGCGCCCAGCAGGCTGTTCGCGTGCGCGTCACGTGCCGTGAGGGGGGCAAGCGTCCAGTTCTGCTCGATGAACCTGAGCGCGCTGGTGTAATCCAGAACCGTATGGCTGACCAGGCCCTTGCGGGCATAAGCGCTGATCAGCAGTGCGGGGACGCGGTATCCCAGGGGCTGCCCGGCTACCGTGGGCGGCCGCACGCTGTCATACCAGCCACCAGACCCGTCGTATGACCACATGAACGCCGAATTGTCCCAGTACCTGCTCTCCATGAGCTGCGTGGTCATCGTGTCGACCATGCTCTGGCCCGCGGACACGGACTGCGCGGATCGCTCGTCGTCGCCCGAGGAGGACGCCACGTACGCCACGGCAGGCAACGTGCCTGCCCGGAGGTCCCGGTAGTACTGGTCCAGGCCGACGATGTGGCTGGCGAGCGACGGGTCGTGCGTGAACCGCTGGAAATCCACCAGCGGCACGCGAGCGGTCTGGGTTTCTGAGCTATCCGGCGAGACGGACGCGTAAGTCTGCGCCGGGTTATAGCCCTGCACGTAGAACTTCCAGCTGACGTGCGCTGCCTGCAGCCGGTCGAAGATCGTCTGCAGGTTCCCGTAGCCACCGGCTGGTATCCGCCCCGTGCCTCCGGGCGCCGGGCTGGCCGAGACCCAGTACGAGCGGCTATTCCTGATGCCGTACTGCGCCGATGAAAAGAAGTGGTCGAAGAGCACGTAGTTCTGCGCCGCTTCCCAGTAGAAGGGAAGTTGCGTCGCGTTGTAGTAACCCATGGCCATCGCACCATCGCGCCCTTGCTGCTGATAGGCCGCAACGAAGCCATTCATCTTCCCGCCATCCCACTGGCTGGCGATGATCGTGGCGCTCGCGCCAAGGGGTGCCCGGTCGCTGTTGTCGAGCAGGAACGGCTTAACGCAAGGACCAGCCGGACCGCTGACGGACAGGGGCTGGCACGTTCCGGCCCCCAGTCCATCCGCGCCCGGGTAAGTGCCGAAATAGTTGTCGAACGTGCGGCCACCCTGCATGAGGAAGACGAAGTGCTTGATGGGCGTGGTAGCCGCGTGCGGCACCGCGGCCGCCACCGCGGGCGCGGCCAGGGCAGAGGCGGCAGGCACCGTGCCGAGCAGGAGGGCCAGCACCGCCGCGGAGGCGGTCGCCGCCACCTTTGTCGTCGACCGGAACCTGGACCTAGACGTCATGGGTACACCTCGTAGATCACCACGGCGGGCTCAGGGGCGCCGTGACGGGCTGGATCCCGGACTCTGCTGGCAGCGGTATAGACGGCAACACCGTGATACTTCTTGGCCAAGCGGAGCGCTTCCGCGGCGAAGAAGCTGCTGTGCGCGTCCGTGTAGGCATCCCAGACGACGTACTGGAATACGCCGTCGCGCACGGCGAGATCCGGGTTAAGCACCGGGGCGTAGGTCGGATTGCGGTCGCGCGGGTTAGTGCTGACCGATAGCGCCGAGACCGGACGATCCCCGTAATATTCCAGCACGTTGGCGGTCGAAGGGCCGATGGCCACGAGGCGGCTGCCCGCTGGCACGTGGTCGAGGACCCAGTCCCCCGCTTCCCGCCCTCCTATCATGCCGCCGCTTCCCGCCAGGAAGTTCGTGCTGAAGGAAGGCTGACTCCGCGCCCAGGCCGGGATTGCCAGGCTGACAGCAATAGCCGCGGCCAACACTCCCATCGCCAGCCTGCCGACAGCGACGCGGCGGAACGGAATCGGACGGCTGAGGGTTCGGGCGGCCAGGATGGCCAGGGCCGGGCTGATCGGCAGCAGGTACTGGAAGCCCTTGACCGGCCAAAGCGTGAAGAAAAGCACTGGCACGGCTATCCAGACCAGCAGCAGGCGTTCCCGCCAAGACGCCTCGCGCCGCAGCCATATCAAGCCCGCGAGCGCGACGAGCAGGACGGCCGGGCCGATCCAGCCCGGCAGAAGCGTGAAATAGAACCAGGTGCCATGGTTCGGCCGGCGGAACAGCTGCCACACCAGGTAACTCTGGCCAGTCTTGCTGTGTCCGCCGAAGCGGAGCATTAGCGGCCAGATCGTCACCTCGGCTACCGTGAGCGCGAGCGCCAGGGCGAGCTGCCGGATGCGGACCCGTGCCGCAGGCGTGAGGGCGAAGAAGACGTAGAGCGCGCCCAGTAGGACGAGGCTCGTCTCCTTGGACAGTATCGAAGCGCTCATGGCGCTGGCGCAGGCCAGCAGCCAGCTCAGCCGACCGGTCTCGACGTAACGCGCCGCGCAATACAGTGCCAGGGTCGCGCAGAGCGTCATGAGCCCGTCAAGCAGGACCTGCCTGCTCACGATGACGTGGTAGGGCATGACGGCAATCAGCACCGCGGCCACCAGGCCCGCGGTCGTGCCGTATAGCTTGCGGCCGAGTGCGTACGTTCCGCCGACGGTCGCGACACCGATCACGGCCGCGAAGGCCCGCGCGGTCCAGTCAGTGTCATGGACGCGCAGGACCAGCGAGAGCAGCGTCTGGAACAGCAGCGGGTGCGCCCGGAAGACCGGGAACATGGGAGCCAGCGTCGCGTTCCCCGCGATGGAGGCCGCCGAACCCGTGTACACCGCCTCGTCGGTATTGAACCCGACCGCGGTCAGGTGCCAGAACCTGAACACTACGGCCAGGGCCATGACCGCGAGAAACGGAAGGCCCGGATACATCAGGCGGTGGAGGATGGACCTTCGCGAGCTGGCCGTCCCTGGCTTCACCGGGTCGCGGACAGCGCTGGGCTGCACAGTGTAATCCGTCATCGCGAGACCGGATACGGGGCCAGGGTCGTTGCCGGATACCGGGCGGTAATCGCCGCGTCCGGGGACGGCGCTGGCCCCGTTACCTTTTCCCTGGCCACCACCAAGTTCCATCCGCTGCTCGGTGTCGACATGCAGGCCATCGCCGTTCAGCGGCCGCGTGCCGAACCCGGGCGGAGCCGCTGCGCCATCCGAGCCATCTGGCCCGTGTGTGTGGTTGCCCGAGATCTCCTGGGACGGGAATTCGTCTTGTCCGATCAGGTGCGGGATCTCGTCAGCCCAGCTGAAGCTGTTCGAGGCTAGCGACCTGACCCGCACGTTGCCGAGGAAGCCGGAAAGGATGTCGCGCTCGGCGGCGCGCAGCTCGCCATAGTCCTTGGCGCCGATGTTAATGGCCGGGGCGAGGTAACGGTAAGGCGGGAAGCCGTAGGCGTCTTCCGTGTTCTCGAGAAGCTGGGTGAGGGCGTCTTCCTTGTCGATGTCGGCCATGCGCGGCGATCCGCGCTCGATGATGAACAGCTCACTGACCCGCGTGGCACTGGCCATCTGGCAGGGCACGAGCCGGTCGACGGTGTACTTGGGGGGCGGGATCAGCATTTGGATGAGCGCGTTGATCCCCATGATGGGCAAGTTGAACCGGCTCAGCGCCATCGCGATGGACCGGCCGCTCTTGGAGTGCAGTCGGCTCTGGATCTGCAGCCGGCGCCACTCGGAACGGGTAAGGTCGTCGGCGGAGACGGCGCGCAGCGTGTGCGCGCTGATCGTCAGCGGCTTGGGAAACCATGCCGCGTTGCCAGTGCGGTCGATGACCGTCATGTCGTCGGACAGGAACCTGCCACCCTGCTCGCGGAGCAGTCGCAGTATTGTCCCCGTCTTCCCCGTGTCAGTCAGCGCCGAGAGCATGACGCCGGTTCCGTCGATCTCGATGCAGGCCGAGTGAAGGAGCATCCGGCCGCGGGACGCCATGACGAAGCGGAGCAACGGCTCGATGACGTTGGTGTAGACGACATGGCTGGACCGGGCAAGCAGGGGCCCCACGTCCACCACGATCTGGTCGCTGATGTCCGCGCGGAAGTTCGCGCCGAGTCTGCCAAGGTGCTCTTCGTAACTGATCACCATGGTGTCCGGAGACTCGGTCATGGCCGCGCGGCGCCGGGGCCTCCGGTTTCCGATGTCCCCGACCCGGATGGCGATGTCCATCTCGCTGTCGGCCACCCACTGGGCGCGGAAGAATTCGAGCTCGGGAAGCCTGATCTGTGAGCCGATTTTGACGACTCCGGCCACGTCGTAGCGGTAGGTCAGGTAGCGGGACCGCTTGGGGCTTGGGGGGGCAACTGTCGCCGCGGCCAGGTCCACGAGGACGCGCACCGGGTCAGGCCGAATGCCCCGTGCCGCCGGGGCGAAGATTGCCCGGTCGCTGAGCGCGAAGCGCACGACGAACAGCAGCATGAGTGTGATGGCGTTGGCGACCAGAATATGTAGGCCCCAGTCGATGAGCAACTGCAGCACGGGCAGTCTTGCCAGGAGCAGCACATTGTTCATGATGAAAAACCGGAGGGCCCTGCTGAGATGCGTCCCGCCGGCGCGCTTGCGGTAAATCGCCAGGTCCACGAGCAGGAAATTCCACGTCGTCGAGAACTGCGTGGCCAGGGCAGCTCCCACCAGGTGGTTCCAGCCCATCGTGTGGTAGAAGAACCAGAGCGCACCGCTGTTGACGAAAATCCCGCTGGCCCCTACCAGGCCAAAGGCGATGAACCGTGCCGTCTGCCGTACCCGCTCCTCACGGCTGGAGGGCCGGTCGCGCAGTTGTCTCGCCAGCCGCGCGCCGCGGAGGCGGGCGAGATGTCGCAAGTAGGTGAGCCCCTGAGCGAATGAGGCCTTCGAATCGCCCGCGGCCCTGGGCTCAAAGCGATAAGCGACCTCGGAAACCCGCGCGACCGGGTTGCGTACCAGGATTTCCAGGAGAATCTTGAATCCAGACGGTCGCAGGCGATCAAGATTGATGCTGGCCCGGCGGAACGCGAACAGGCCGCTCAGCGGGTCGCTCACCATGGCGAGCCTGCGGGGGAACAGGTTCTTCGCCAGCCGGGTGGCGTAGGAAGACACCAGCACCCGCCCAGTGCTGCCCAGCCCGTCAGCCGCAGACCGGCCTCCCGCGTACCTTGTTCCCACCACAATGTCGCTGTCGTAACGCATGGCGGTGCTCGCGAGCACAACGGCCGACTCCGGCGGGTGCTGCAGGTCTCCGTCCATGACGAGAACCCACTCGCCGCGCGCGTGCCGGGCCCCGGCAATGACCGCGCTGCTTAGCCCGCCTTTCTGATTGCCCGGCGATCGGTGAAGCAGACGGACAGGGACCGGGCAGGTACTGGCCTGCTCCACCAGCACGTCCGTCGTGTCGTCGTCGCTGTCGTCGACGAAGACGAGCTCCGCGCCCAGCGGGGCGACCGCCGGGGCAAGTCGTGACAGCAGGGGTCCGATGTTCTTCCGCTCATTACGAGTGGGGATGATGACGGTCAGCTGGGGAATAGTGACGTCACCTGCGAGATTGAGATCCACCAGTTCGTCTGGCACGACAGTCACCACGTAGGCCGGCTCTCCGGCAGAGAGCTCAGCACTGCCGGCCGGATCCTTGAATACGTGATCCGGCGTTGTAAATTCAACGGACATACCTAGTCCCCTAGCTGTGCAGGCCGAAGAAAGCGCAGCATTGATTACCGCGCTTGAGGTAAGGTAGAAGCGTCTTCAAGTAGCGCCAGAGAAACGGCGCACCCCGTACATGTCGGTGACAAGCAACGAATAAGTCTGGCGCGAGACAGGGTCTCAGAAAGCGCCACCGACGCAGCCGACGGTTTGTCGGTACTGGTGTTAATTCAGGCGCCACCACGCTAGCGCAGCGGTCCTAGCAGGCATCCCCGATTTGATACGCCATGCACCACCCCTCCCCCTCTTAGCGCATCCACGGTTATCGATACGCGCCGCCGTCCCCAGCGGCATCTTCTCAAGTCATTAAGATGTTAACTAGGAAATATTCAGATACAAGACACCTTATGTTCAGCTCATGTTAATTTCACTTTTACCCGATCAAGTGGATTCATGATGAATTTATTCACTGAGTTCACAGAATAAATTGAGCAAAGATTCAGAAGTTCAGGGGCCAGCGGCCTACTGAGCTGCACATACACTCACGGTAGCCATAACGAACGCTATGGGGCGGGGAGCTGCCGATGATCTCGCGTTTAAACAACGCAGGCGGCACCCGACGCGTAGGCGCATCCTCGGCAGGGCCTAACCTCAATCGTTCAGGGCAGGGTGAAACCTGCAGTGGAATGGCGCACCCGGAACGCACCCACCGAGACGGCGATGACCACCGCCAACACCGCCAGGGCTACTAAGCCCCATCCGGCAACGCGAACCCGCCCCAATGCCCCCTACAGTCGACTAGGCCAAGTAGCGTTCATCCGCTGCGCGGTCTGCGGTGATCTATGCAATAAACGGCGCTCCTGGTCACCGGCCCCGTCGGCTGGAGCGCCGCTAGGAAGAGCGGCTCCTGGCCTCCTTTAACAGCTTCCTCGCCCGCACCACACTCGACCTCACGCCCCCTCTGTAACCCTCGCAATTGAAGATCGTTAGCACAACCTGCGTCATCTGCGTAAGTTGCGAGTCCTCCCCTGGGGGCGCTCCCGCAAACCCAACCCCGGGCTAACGCTTGCGAGCAGGGAGGAGGCAGGAGCAGCCCGGTTTGCACGCAAGGTTTGCCATACCGGGTTGCGTAAAAGCCGCCACCCTAGTGCGTCATGACGGTGCCGCTTCGTACCCGATTCCAGACTGCTCTGGCGTGAGCTTGCAAGGCGTTCAAGGACTGGCTCAGTATTCCGGCCCCACATCTTCGTCACGATCCACGTACGTCCTCTTCATGGACGGGGCTCTCCAGGAACCAGCGCCCCGGGCGCCGGAGACAGTGGCACGCCCGTCCGGCGGTGCTTTTCAGGCAGCGGCCGACTCCTCGGCGCCGCGGGTCACCTGCTCGGCGGCCGCGGTGACGCTGGCATCTCCTGATATGTCTTCCAGGCTGCGGCCGGCCGGCTCGGGCAGGATGAGGGTGAGCAGCGCGCCGAGGGCTGATATCCCGCCGGTGAGCAGCAGCGTGCCGCGCAGCCCGAGGGAGTCCTGCAGGACGGGGAACAGGAACACGCCGATGAACGCGCCGAGTTTCCCGATGCCCGCGGAGATACCGTGCCCGGTGGCGCGGAACCTGGTGGGGAACAGCTCGCCGGGCAGGACGAAGGTCGTGACGTTCGGGCCGAACTCGGTGAAGAAGTAGCTGACCCCGTAGACCAGGAGGAACGGCGCGACCGCGGTCGTCATGCCGGGCACCAGGCCGATCACGGCGAAGCACAGGCCCATCAGGATGAAGCCGATGAGCTGTAGCTTGCGGTGCCCGATGCGGTCCATCTTGGCGACCGCCAGGAGGTAGCCGGGCACGGCGGCGACCGCGAAGATGGCCAGCTGGATGGCGATCGTGGTGGTCTGGGAGGCGTGCGGCGTGATGAGGGAGATGATCCGCGGCGTGGAGATCGTGTTGCCGTAGTAGGCGTAGTCGAGCAGGAACCAGCAGCCGGCGGTGCCGGTCAGCAGCACGAGCAGCCGGCGGTTGGCGAGGAAGGCCCGCAGGCCGGCTTCCGGCTGCGCCGCTGCCCGGCTCTGGGCGCGGCCCGCGCCGGGCTTGCCGGCCACGGCCTTGAAGCGGTCCGGTTCGGGGAGCTTGCGCCGCAGCCAGACGGCGGCGGCGGCCGGGATGGCGCCGGCGCCGAGCAGCAGGCGCCACGTCAGGGGCGCGCCCGCGCCGCCGCCGAGGAGGGCGAGGGCGAGCAGCGGGCCAATGATCAGCCCGATGGCCTGCGTGGAGAAGACCAGGGCGACCTGCCGCCCGCGGTCCCTGTGGCCCGCGTACTCGCTCATAAGGACAGCGCTGACCGGGTAGTCGCCGCCGACGCCGAAGCCGAGCACGAACCGGAACGCCACCAGCACTGCCAGGTTCGGTGCCAGTGCCGAGCCGGCCGCCGCGATCACCATGAGTGCCGCGGACATCCAGTACACCCGGGTGCGGCCGATGACGTCGGCGAGCCTGCCGAAGAACAGCGCCCCGAGGAACGCCGCGCCCAGCATGACCGCGTTGAGCAGCGCGAGCTGGCCCGTGCCGAGGTGCCACTGGCCCTTGAGCAGGGTGGACACGATGCCGATGACGAACAGGTCATAGGCATCGGTGAAGAATCCCATGCCGGACACCAGCAGGGCGCGCCTGCGCAGCGCCGCCCCAGCCTGCGGGCCGGCCGGGGCTGGGACGAGGGCTTCGGACACTGGCCTTCCCGTTCGTCTTCCGTGAAGCTGCCGGTCGCGACCGCGCCCGGCCGGGTGACCGGAAACCACCCGCATCACGCACGTTACGTAGTTCAGGCGAATCACCGCTGACTCGAAAGTGAACGGAAAATGAACTAAGAACGGCGGGAAGGCGAAAAACTCACCCTTGCCAGCTCCGGGTGCGGCGCCTACCGGGCGTAGCATCGAGCGGTGGCCGAGGTGCGGGAGTGCGCGCAATGCGGGACCCCGTTCACCCCCAGGCGGGAGCACGCCCGGTTCTGCTCCGCCCGCTGCCGGATGGCATGGAACCACGAGCACGCCGGCGTGGCCGCCGCGCCCCCCGTCGCGATAAACTGGTCCGTCACGGCGATGACCGAGGCAGCCGGGCGGCTCGCCGCCCCAGGGGCGTGGGAGCTGTCACGGGCGGCGGCGGCCGTGGGCGAGACGGTGTGGTGGGTCACGCTCGTCGACGCCACCCTGGTCCGCTATCACCCGCGCGACTACGAGAGCGCGCTGGCGAGCAGGGCCGTGCGGCGGCGGAAGACCGAGGAGACCCTGGAAGGCCTGCGGTACGTGCGCAACCAGCTAGGCCGGTCCGTCGACCCCGCCGAGTTCGTCCGCCCCGCCGCCGGCGACGACGGCACCGCCTGGGAGTGGAGCCCGCTGCCCGAGCCGGGGCTCGGAGCGCTCACGCCGCGGGCACGGCAGTGGGAGCTGAGCAGGTACCGCGCCTACCAGGCGCGGCTCGCCGGGCACGACATCACCCGGACCTTCGCCCGCTGCACTGAGTTCCTCGCGCAGGCCGCAGGCCTTGTCGGCGGCGGCGCCCCGCCCGGCCCGGGCACCCCGGGGTTACGGGGCCGGGAAGCAGGCCCCCAGCCCGTGAGCCCGCCGCCGGATTGGACGTCCACGGTCAAGTACCCGGTCAGCGAGCTGGCCGCCGCCCTGTCCGAGTTCGAGGACGTCGGCGCCGTCCTCGCATGGTCCCTCACCGCCATGTCCGGGGCCCTGCGCCGGCTCGCCGCCGCCAGCGCCGCCGACATCCCCCAGGCGGTCGCGGCGGCCACCGAGGCCGTATGGTGGGTCACCCTCGTCGACGCCGCCATGACCCGGTGCCATCCCGGGGCATACGGCACCGCCCTCGCCGCCCTCGACCCCGCAGCGCGCCGGGCGGTCGAGGGATCCTTCGCCGGGCTCCGCTTCATCCGCGGCCAGCTCGGCTACGCCGATCCCGGCGACTTCATCCAGCCGCAGCCAGCCCCCGGCGGCGGCAATGCCTCGCCCTCAGGGTGGACCTGGGCGCCCCTCCCCCCGCCGCCCCCGCACCGCGGCACGGCCCGCGAGGCCAGCCCGTACCGCGAGTACCGGGCCTACCTCGCCGGCCAGCCCCTCGGACAGGCGCTGGCCCGGGCTGCCGGCTTCCTCTCCCAGGCCCACGCCACCGCCGCCGACGATCATGGTGGCATGGAGGTTACCGCCGCCGATCTCGCAGGGCTCACGCGCGCGGCCGTCGCGTCGCACGCGCGCATGCGGGCGTCGGCGAGCCGGATGACTGACGAGGACTGCCGTGCCCCGTCCCTGCTGCCGGGCTGGAGCCGGGGCCACGTGCTGGCGCACTGGGCGCGCAACGCCGACGGCCAGACCCGGATGCTGAGCGCGGCGATGCGCGGCGAGGTTGCCGCCCAGTACCCCGGCGGCGACGCGCAGCGCGCCGCTGACATCGAGACCGGGGCTGTCCGTCCCGCCCGGCTGATCTTGGACGATGCGCACGCCGCTGTTGACCGCGTCGAGGAGGTATGGCGCCGCATGCCCCCCGAGGCGTGGTCGCGGTCGACTGGCGCCCGCATCGGGCAGCGTCCGGCCTGGAAGTCGGTATGGGCGCGGTGGCGGGAGACGGAAATCCATCACGTGGACCTGGATGCCGGCTACACGCACGGCGACTGGCCGGGCGAGTTCGTCAGGCTGATGCTCCCTCGCGTCCTGCCGACCCTGGATGCCCGGCTGGCCGATGAGGCCGCCGTCCGGGTGGAGACGGCTGACGGGCAATGGACCCGGACCTGGACCGCGGCGGCGGCCTCAGGTGATGTTGTCGTCGTCCGCGGTGCCGCGTCCGCTGTCCTTTGCTGGCTGGCCGGGCGCCCGGTTCCAGCTGCGGCCGATCTCGCCGTCAGCCGCTGCGGCCAGCCCTGTCCGCTGCCGCGGCTGCGCCCATGGTCGTGAAGCAGACCCTGGCCGGAACTTAGGTGCGGCACCGACGCCGGGAATCCCGCTGCCGGCTGTCAGGCCGCCACCGGGTCCCGGACGTCCGGGGCGGTGCCCGGCCGCCGGATCGGTTCGCGGGAGCGCTGAACTTCCGGGACATCGGCGGCTACCCGGTAGCTGGCGTGAGCGTGACGCGGTGGTGCGCGGTCTACCGGTCTGACTCGCTGCACTACCTCACCGACGGTGACCTAGCCGCCTTCGACGCGCCGGGCGTCAAGGCGG